>SLBH01000186.1 GCA_007126415.1 Spirochaetales bacterium | reverse complement strand
GCAGCGGCAACGACCGGGGCCGCCACGATACCGGCCAGGCCGCCTGCGAGCACCGTTGTCGCGGGCACCACGATTACATCGAGCCGCGTGCGCCCGGCAACGAGCTTACCGAGCTCAGCGCCTACCCAGGCGGCAACCAACGCCCCGACCGGCTCGCCGATCACGATCTCGGCGGGGCTTCCGGCCTCGAACACTATTGTCCCGGCCCCGACGGCGCCGGCGGTGACCGCACCGAACAGCGCAAGCGGCGGCGCCCCAACGCCCCACGCCACACCGGCTCCAATCGCCGGGCCCATGAAGAGCTGCGCCAGCTCGCCGATCTGCACAACGGTTTCGAGACCGCTATAGCTGCCGAGTTGCCGAAGAATCAGCCCGATGATGAGCGACGCAAACAGGCCGAGTGCCATGCCGTTGATCACGGTCACGGTGTGGCTGCGAGCTCTGCGCGCATACTGGATAAACGAAGTAGAAGGAATGGCGACGCCTCGTACGGTTCAGGGGTAACTGGGCACGGCGGGATTCGAACCCACGACTTCTGCCTCCGGAGGGCAGCGCTCTATCCAGCTGAGCTACGCACCCGTTGGACGCGGCGGTTGTGTACGATATCTTTCTCCGCGTCTCTCGGGGGACACGGTACGCATTTGCACAGCGGCTGTCAAGACTGCACCGTCAAGCTGCTGTGACGCCGCTGCTGTGACGCCGAGGGGGCTATTGCCGGTCCCGGTTGCCACGAGGGCTGTAACCGCCCTCCAAGCGGCTCGTATACCGTCTTCCGTAAGCGCTCTTAAGCGAGTACAATCGGCGCGATATGAAGCTCAAACCCGCTACAATCGCCGGCGTGACGCTGTTCTGCGTTGTGGTCGGCACGCTTACCTGGGAAGTACTCGAGCGAGTGGCTGCGTACGCGTTCGGCGAGGGGCCTGAGCTCACGGTTGGCCCTTACGGGTTTGACATTGGGGTGCTCGCGGTTTGGGTTCGGCTCAACCCCGGCAGTATCCTCGCGATTCCCGGCGCAATCCTTCTCCTGAGGCGCCTGTGAGTTCAACGCAAACCGCTCACGCCGCAACCTCAATCGTCCTGGCTTCGGCTTCGCCGCGCCGTGCCGAGCTGCTGCGCATGCTGGGAGTCAGCTTTCGCGTGGCGCCGCAAGACATCCCGGAGGCGGTCGGCAACGGAGAGTCGCCGATAGAGACCGCGCGTCGTCTTGCCGCCGAGAAGGCCGAGGCTGCGCTCGCGTCGGAGCCCCTCGCAGCCGGAGAGATCGTGCTTGCAGCCGACACAATCGTGGTGCTCGGCGACACCATCTACGGCAAACCCGCCGACCGCGATGAAGCGCGCGAGGTGTTGAACCGCCTGAACGGACGCCGGCATGAGGTGATCTCGGCCGTAGCGGTCGGCGTGCCGGCGGTGACGCCGGCAGAGCCGTCGGTGCTCCAAATTGCGCACGACTGCAGCGCGGTGCAGTTTAGCGCCATGAGCGTGCACGAGATCGAGTGGTATCTGAACACCGGGGAATGGCGCGATGCGGCCGGCGGCTACAAGGCTCAAGGACGAGGCGCTTGGTTCGTAGATGCAATACACGGCTCGTTTTACTCGGTCATGGGGTTGCCAATTCATTCCTTATACTCTATTCTTAAGCGCGTTTCGTTCCGGTTTCAACGGTAGCGACGGCCGTGTAACAGGCTCCCAGCCTTGCCGCGGCGCAGATACCGCGCAAACCGTGGTTCGAAGCGCAAAAACTTCCGGCCGCACAAGACCACGGCGTGAAACACCCCATTGGGTGCGTCCTGTTGTGGGATCTCGTCGGCTCGAGAAACAAATCGAAGGAACGCGGCACTCTTGCACACGCACACCGCGTGCGGAGTGTCGTACCGGGTAGGAGGCACTTGTGGCAGTTGTTACGATGAAGAACCTGCTGGAGTCCGGAGTGCATTTCGGGCACCAGACCAAGCGTTGGGATCCGCGCATGAAGCCGTACATCTTCGCGGAGCGCAACGGCATTCACATCATTGACCTGCAGAAAACAATCGTGGCGATCAAGGACGCATACCAGGCCGTCCGCGACGCGGTTCTCGCCAACAAATCGGTGCTGTTTGTCGGCACCAAGAAGCAGGCCCAACAAGCGATCGAGCGCGAGGCGCAGAACTGTGGTATGTTCTACGTCAACAATCGCTGGCTCGGCGGCATGCTCACCAACTTCACGACCATCAAGAAATCGCTGCTTCGGCTCAAGAAGCTCGAGAAGATGGAAGTAGACGGCACCTACGAAAGTCTCAGCAAGAAAGAAATTTCTCGCGTAGAGAAGGAACGCGCCAAACTCGAGAAAAACCTCGGCGGTATCAAAGAGATGAAGGAGCTGCCGGGAATTATGTTCGTGATAGACACGCGCAAGGAAGCGATCGCGGTCGCTGAGGCCCAGCGGCTCGGCATCCCGATCGTGGCGGTGGTCGACACCAACTGCAACCCCGAGCCGATCGATTTTCCCATTCCGGGCAACGACGACGCCATTCGAGCTATCACGCTGTTTACGCAGATCATCTCGAAGGCCGTGATCGAGGCCGACAACGAGATGGGCCTACAGGTAATCGAGACGCTGCAGGACGATGAGTCCGAAGACGTCGAGGGCGCTGAAACCAAAGAGGAAAGCACTGAAGCCTCCCCCGAGGTTGAGACCGCACCGGTCGCAACGTTGGCCGAGTCGGACTCCGAGGAAGCCGAAGAAAGCTATACCGCCGAAGACTACTCGGAGTACGAGCCCGAGGACGACGACAGCAAGCGACCGGCCCAGGAAGTCACCACCGAGGACAAGATGGCCGACCAAGCCGGCATCAACCAAGACGAGCTATACGAAGAGTAACGTGAACAGCTAAGGAGCACAGCAGTGGAGATAAAAGCAGCAGATGTAAAACAGCTCCGGGACAAGACCGGAGCCGGCATGATGGACTGCAAGAAAGCCCTCACCGAGGCTGAGGGCGACTTTGCGAAGGCCGAGCGCATCCTTAAGGAGCTCGGGCTCGCCGCCGCCGCTAAGCGCAGCGGACGCGCAACCAACGAAGGCCGCATCTTTACCACAATCACCGAGGACGCCGCCGCGTTGCTCGAGTTATCGTGCGAGACCGATTTCGTCGCTCGCAACAAGGACTTCATCGCACTCGGAAACGCAATCGTCGAGCGCGTCGCACGCGAGAGCATCTCTCTCGAGGATTCACAGATCGCCGAACAGGTGAAGGAAGCGATCAGCACCATCAAGGAGAACATGGCCGCGCGTCGTGCAAAGCGGATGGAGATCGCCAAGAGCGAGAAGGTAGTGCAGTACGTTCACGGCGAAGGCGGAAGCATCGGCGTACTCGTAAAGGTAGCCGCCTCTAAACCCGAGACCCTTGAAAACGAAAGCGTTTCACAGTTTGCGTTCGATTGCGCACTGCACGTCGCGGCGTTTAACCCTACATTTCTTTCGAAAGACAACGTTCCGGCTGAGTACGTGAAAGAGCAGGAAGAGATCTATATGCAACAGGCGCGTAACCTCGGAAAGCCCGAGAAGGTGCTCGAGGGCATCGTCAAGGGCAAGCTGAACAAGCACCTGTCCGAGATCTGCTTCCTCGAGCAGCCGTTCGTGAAGGACGACAAGCGCTCGGTCGCGAAGGTTGCGGCCGATATCGGCAAAGAGATCGGAGACGAGCTCACGGTTGCCGAGTTCGCCTACTACAAAGTCGGCGAACAAGAATAACTCGCTATAGCGCCGCTTTCGGTCTCGGCCGGGAGCGGCCTTATGAGGAGACTGCGTATGGATGCCATCATCACTGATGGAAAAACAAGAATGAAGAAATCGGTGGAGAATCTGAAAGAGGAGTTCAACGGGCTGCGCACCGGCCGTGCAACCTCCGCAATGTTCGAGCGCATCAAGATCGAGTATTACGGTAACCCTACACCGCTCAACCAGGTCGCCACGATCTCGATCCCTGAGGCACGGCTTGTGGTTATACAGCCTTGGGACAAATCGATTATCGGTGAGATCGAGAAAGCCATCCAGAGGTCCGAGCTATCGCTGAACCCCAACAACGACGGCAAGGTAATCCGCATCAATATTCCGCCCTTGACCGAGGACCGACGTAAAGAGTACGTCAAGCTCGCGAAGCAGATGGCAGAGCAGG
>SLBH01000012.1 GCA_007126415.1 Spirochaetales bacterium | reverse complement strand
GCGCTTCCGGTAGTGGGCGTGGTACCGGCGGTGAAGCCCGCCGCGGAGTACTCGCGTAATCGGCGGATCGGTGTGCTCGCGACCGCGCGCACGGTCGAAGACCGCTATCTCGCCGAGTTAATCATGGCCTTCGCGGCGGATTGCTTTGTGCTGCGGGTCGCCGGCGGCGATATCGTTTCGTTCGTAGAGCGCCGCTATTTTGTGAGCCGCGGCGACGAGCGTCGCGCGATCGTGGAGGACGCGGCCGCGCAGTTTCGGGCGGCCGGCGTTGATGTCGTTGTGCTCGGCTGTACACATTTCTTGCATATAGAGCGCGAGCTCACCGAGGCACTCGGGCCGGAGATTCGCGTGATTGACTCACGAGAAGGCGTCGCGCGGCGTTTGGTGGCGGTTCTCACCGAGAATCAGCTCATGCGCTCGAGCGGCAAAGGCGGCGCCGGAAGCTTCTACGTCACCGAGGGGGTCGGTTGCGGAGCGAGGAGCGAGGACGAGTACGGCCTGTTCGCCGAGCGCTACGGGTTGCGGTACCGAGGCGCGCTGGGGGTGCACACGGCATGAGCGACCGAGTGAACGGTATGAACGAACACGCGTTACGCGTTCTCGAGTTCGAAAAGGTAAGGGCGATGCTGATAGAGCGCTGCCTCTCGAGCGAAGGGAGCGCTCGGATCACCGACGAGGCGATCGCGACCGATCGAGAAACGGTCGAGCGCGCACAGGATCTCGTGGCCGAGTACCGCGCCTTCATGGAGGATGACCTCGAACCGCAATCATTGACGTTTCCCGCGATTCGCGAGGCGGTCACGCGGCTCCGCGTTGAGGGGGCGGTGATCGAAGGTTCCGAGCTTGCCGCGATAGCGGAGTTCGCCGAGAGCGCCTCCCGTTTGGGCTCCGCGATCGTCGCCCATTCCGAGCAGTTTCCGCATCTGCAGTCGCGTGCCGCTGAGCTGCCGGAGTTGGCGGCGCTGGTGCGACAAATTAGAGCCGTGATCGACCGTACCGGCGAGGTCAAGGAGAACGAGATTCCGGCGCTCCGGAGTATCCGCAAGCGCACCCTCGGCCTGCAGAGCGAGATATCGCGGCTCGCCGGCGCTTTCCTCAACGACGGACGCTACGCCCGCGCCTTCAACGCCGACCGTCCTACGGTGCGCGACGGCCGTACGGTGCTCGCGATCGCCGCGTCGCACAAGAACGCGATTCCCGGGGTGGTGCACGAGGTCTCCGGCAGCGGTAGGACGGTGTTCCTCGAACCGCTGCAGCTCGTTGAGAAGAACAACGCGCTCGCCGAGGCGCACGAAGAGTATCGGCGCGAGCTGCTGCGACTGCTGCGCGAGCTCAGCGAGGCCTGCAGGCGAGAACGCGATGCGCTTCTGCTCGAGCTCGAGATTGTCGGCGAGCTCGATACCGTACGCGCGAAAGCGCGCTGGTCGAGGCAGTTCAACGGCATTCGGCCCGAAGCCGACAGTCCTGAGATTCGCCTCAGACGCGCGCGCCACCCAATGCTCGGAAAGAGCGCCGTCCCGATAGATATCGCGCTTCCGGAGGGGGTGCGGAGTCTAATCATTACCGGCCCCAACACCGGTGGAAAGACGGTTGCGCTCAAGACGGTGGGGCTGCTCGCGCTGTGCCGGCAGTTTGGGCTGCAGATACCGGCCGAGGAGGGTTCGGCGGTGCCGTTGTTTACCGCGGTGTACGCCGACATCGGCGACGAGCAATCGATCGAGCAGTCGCTCTCGACGTTTTCCGGGCACATGAGCCGAATCGCCGAGATCGTGGCACAGGCCGACGAGCACTCGCTGGTATTGCTCGATGAGCTCGGAGCCGGTACCGACCCTTCCGAGGGTGCCGCGATCGGTGCGGCGTTACTCGAGTACTTCGCCGAACACTCGGCGCGGGTGCTGCTGACAACGCACCACGGCGCGCTCAAGCGCTACGGCTTCGCCCGCGACGACGCCGAGAACGCCTCGGTTGAGTTCGATCAAGACCGGCTCGCGCCGACCTACCGTCTTGTTACCGGGGTGCCGGGAGCGAGTCACGCGCTCGAGGTTGCCGAGAGCTGCGGCGTTCCGGGAGCGGTGCTTACGCGCGCGAGGGAGCTTCTCAAGAGCGGGCGGAGCGGAGCCGATGAGCTCGTGGTGGAACTGACCGAGCGTGAGCGACGGCTTCGCGTCAGCGAGGGCGAGGCGCAGAGCGCCCGACGGCGGCTGCAGCGGCGCGAGCAGGAGCTCGCCGAACGTGAGGCCGAGATCGCCCGGCGCGAGCTCGCGCTACGGGGTGAGGCCGCGGAGGAGCACCGCAGAGTTATCGAGGAAAGCCGGCGGCGCATCGAGAACCTGGTGCGCAGCTTGCGCGAAGGCGAGCTCACGCGCGAGAAGACCAAAGCGGCGCGATCCGAGCTCGACGACCTCTCACGCTTGGTAGAAGACGAGCAACGCGAGTTCGAGCGAGAGACCGAGGCGCAGCGCGCCCAACAACGGCCACCACAAGAGGCGCGAGGCGAAACACGCGCCGGTGCGCGGCGACGAAAACAGACCGCCGAGCAGGGACCGAGCCTCCGCAGCGGTATGGATGTACGCGACCGCTCATCGGGACGGCGCGGGGTTCTCGGGCCCCGCAACAGCGACGGCAGTTGGAGCGTCAGCTTCGGTGCAATCCGGCTCTCGGTTCCCGAGGCCGACCTCGAGCCGGCTCAAGAGGGTGGGGGCGTAGGCGGGGGCCGAGGTACAGGCGGAGGCGCAGGCGGAGGCGCAGGCAAACCGACCGTCTCGTACTCGGGTGTGTCCTACCGTCCGAGCGGCGAGGGTTCGGAGGAAGACGAGCGGACCGAAGGGCCGGCATTTGAGCTTGATCTGCGTGGTATGCGGCTCGAGCAGGCGATTGAAGAGCTCGAGCGTCAGATCGACCGATGCCTTCTCAGCGGAACGCAGCGCTTCGGCGTGATTCACGGCAAAGGCGAAGGTGTGCTGCAGCAAGGCACGCGCGCGTTCCTGTCTGAGCACGCTGCAGTGTCCGAGATCTCCTACGCCGGGCCCGAGGACGGGGGATACGGTAAAACCGTTGTGGAGTTGCAGGCTTAGGAATACCGCAAAGGACACTCTGGGCAGCTCTCGGCAACTCTGGGCAATCGCGGGCGAAAGCGCTAAACTGCTGTCGTCGAACAAACCGAGGGAATTCGATCTTGCGTTATCCAATAATTTAAGATAATATCGATACGCAGCGGCAGTAATTTTGATTGAGCATGCTATTGGGTGGACACAATGAAGAAACTGCTTGCGATCACGGCATTTCTGGTGATCCTCACGGGATGTCTCGACATTGAGACACGTATCAGTATCGAGAACGACGGCAGCGGGCGGGTCAGAATGCGGTATAACGCCGACCCCGAGCTCATCGGCTTCGGAGCTGTCGGCGAAGATGAGTCTGAGCTGCCGGTACCGTTTGGCGAACGCGAGTTCGAGCAACTTGCACGCGATACCGAGGGGCTCGAGTTACGATCATACGATCGCAGCGATCGTGGCGAGCGCGTTGTGATCGACGCAGAGTTGGCGTTCGAGAATCTCGAGGCCCTCAATGCGGTGTACGCCGGGAGGCGCGATTACATCACGCTCACCGAGCGAAACGGTAGACTGCAGTACGGCCAGGTCATTCTCGAGGACGCCGTTGAGGAGATCGGCGAGGAGACGCGCGCGTTCGCTACCGAGTTTCTCTCGGAGTACCGCTTGAGTTTCGAGGTTCGGGCCCCTTCGCGGATTCTCGATCACAATCTCGGTGAGCTCTCGAGCGACGGGCGAACCGCGAGTTACGAGCGCACAATCGCCGAGTACGTCACCTCGGAGAAGACGCTCACCTGGCAACTCGAGTGGGATCGCTGAATTGCGACCTCTCGCTCGTCGCTCGGCGATGATTCACGGGTATGCGCGAGCTTGGGAGCGGCCGGCTTGCGAAAACGATAATCGACTAGTAGAGTCGACCAAACCACAAGCAACTTGCAAAAAGGATAGGCGGGTATGGATGTCCAGCTGAAAGAACTGATTGACCGAATAAAGTCCGAGGGTGTGCAGAGCGCCGAGGCACAGGCCTCCGAGATCGTCTCGAACGCTGAGAAGCGTGCCGAGGATATCGTAGCCGATGCCAAGAAGCAGGCCGAGCAGATCGTCGCCGAGGCTGAGCAGGAAGCGCGAAAGCGTGAACAGTCGGGCGAGCAAGCCTTGAAGCAAGCCGGGCGCGATCTGTTGCTGCAGCTGCGTGGGCGCATTCAAGCGATTTTCGCTGAGGTGATCGATAACGCTACCAAGGAAGCCTATACCGGCGAGGCCTTGGAGAACGCAGTGGTAGCGCTGGTCGAGGCCTGGGCCGGGGGCTCGCAGGGCGACCTCGCGGTGCTGCTCCCGAAGGACCAGCTCGAGAAGCTCGAGAAGAACCTTCGCTCGCGGCTTGCGAAGCAACTCGGCGAAGGCGTCACCATCAAACCAAGCCCCGAGCTCGAGGCCGGTTTCGTCGTGAGTGAGCGCGACGGCTCGGCGTACTACGACTTCTCGGCCGAAGGTGTCGCAGAGATGCTGCGCCTGCACCTGAACTCACGCCTCGGCGAGCTACTGAGCCAAGCAGCGGCGGAGACTGAAGGGAGCGAGAATCAGTGAGTCAGTACTATTATCTCGTCGCGACGCTCCCGTTCTTACTCTACGAGAGCGAGGAGTTTATCTCCAGCGATGAGTTTCTCGAGCGGTGCGCGCAGCACTGCACCGCGTCTGATTTCGCGGTGTTGCAGGCTGTGCGATACCGGCCCGAGCACGCCGAGACCAGCGATATCGCGCTACTCAACGACTGGTACATGTTTGAGCGTGGTCTTCGCAACGCACTCGCTCGGCTGCGCGGTGCCGCGCTTAACGAGGACGTCGAGAAGTACCTTCGCGTCGCGGATGACGGCGGCGACGGTACGCATGTAGGGCGGGTCGAGGAGCTTGCGCGAAACGCGCTCGCCGAGAGCTCGCCGCTGCGCGCCGAGCAGGCGTTGCAGCTCGCTCGGTGGCAGATGCTCGACCAGCTCGAAGCCGGGCATTTCTTCGATCTAGAGAAACTCATCGCATACCTCTTGAAACTGCGACTGCTCGAGCGCAACCGGAAGTTCAATCGCGAAGACGGGATTCGCGTGTTCGAGAAAACCTACGAAAAGATAACGGATTCCTTCGATGAGGATTCCGAAGACTAACCTGGAGTACGTCTAACCATGACTAAAGGCAAAGTGATCGGAGTAAACGGAAATATGATCAGCGTCCGAGTCGACGGCGAGGTGGCCTTGAACGAGGTCGGTTACGTCGCGCTCGGCGACAAAAAGCTCAAGTCCGAGGTTATCCGCATCCAAGGAGACCGCGCCGAGATGCAGGTCTTCGAGATGACCGGCGGCATCGGTATCAACGAAGAGGTGGAGTTCAGCGGCGAGCTGCTCGCGGTGAGCGTAGGGCCCGGCTTGCTCGGCAAGGTCTACGACGGGTTGCAGAACCCCTTGCCGGAGCTCGCCGAGCGTCTGGGCTTCTTTCTTGACCGCGGCGTGTACCTCGAGGCGCTCGAGAGCGAGCAGAAGTGGAAGTTCACGCCGAAGGTCGCCGTCGGCGACAGCGTTCGCCAGGGCGACACGGTCGGAACGGTTCCGGAAGGCATTTTCGACCATCGCGTGATGGTACCGTTCAACTTCCTCGGCGAGTACACCGTCGACTGGGTGGCCGATGAAGGCGAGTACACCGTGCACGAGAAGGTCGCAACCGTGACCGACGCCAAGGGCGGCAAACACGACCTCACGATGGTGTTCGAGTGGCCGGTAAAGCGGCCGATCAAGGTCTATTCCGAGCGGCTTCGCCCCGAGGAGCAGATGGTCACCAAGGTGCGCCTGATCGACACCTTCATTCCGGTGGCGCTCGGCGGTACGTACTGTATTCCGGGCCCGTTCGGCGCCGGGAAGACGGTGTTGCAGCAGATCACGAGCCGCAACGCCGAGGTCGATATTGTAATTGTCGCGGCCTGCGGTGAGCGCGCCGGCGAGGTTGTCGAGACCCTGCGCGAGTTTCCGGAGCTGACCGACCCGCGTACCGGGCGCACCCTGATGGAGCGCACCGTCATCATCTGTAACACCAGCTCAATGCCGGTAGCGGCGCGCGAGGCTTCGGTGTACACCGCGGTGACAATCGCCGAGTACTACCGCCAGATGGGGCTCAACGTACTGCTGCTCGCCGACTCCACTTCGCGCTGGGCACAGGCGATGCGCGAGATGTCGGGCCGCCTGGAAGAGATCCCGGGTGAGGAAGCCTTCCCCGCGTATCTCGAGTCGGTAATCGCGGCGTTTTACGAGCGCGCCGGGCGCGTGCGGCTGCACGACGGCAACATCGGTTCTGTCACCATCGGAGGGACGGTTAGTCCGGCCGGCGGTAACTTCGAGGAGCCGGTTACGCAGGCCACGCTCAAGGTTGTCGGGGCGTTCCACGGGCTCTCGCGTGAGCGCTCCGACGCGCGCAAATACCCGGCGATCGATCCGCTCGACAGCTGGAGTAAGTATGAGGGTTCGGTGGATTACGACGCCACCGAGTACGCGCGTGACATCGTTTTTCGAGGAAACGAAGTAGACCAGATGATGAAGGTCGTTGGTGAGGAAGGCACCAGCCTGGAAGACTACGTGTTGTACCTCAAAGGCGAGTTCGTCGACTCGGTCTATATGCAGCAAAACGCCTTCGACGAAATCGACCGCTCAGTCAGCGTTGAGCGGCAGCGGCACATCTTCGCCATTCTAATGAAGATTCTGGTGACCAAGTTTTCGGTAGAGTCGAAGGAAGAAGCGCGGCACTACTTCAACGAGTTACGCCAGAAGTTTCTCGACTACAACGGAACCGAGTGGATGAGCGACGACTTCAAGTCGCTCGAGAATGAACTGGAACAACAGATTTCGGAGCGCGCATCCGGCGCCGACGAGCACGGTGAGAAGCTCCTGAAATCGCTGACAACGGAGCACAGCAATGCGTAAGGTGTATAGTAAAATTCAAGCGATATCCGGTAACGTTATCACCGTTACCGCCTCAGGGGTGCGCTACGGCGAACTCGCGGTCGTGAGCTCCAGACACGGCGAGTCGCTTGCGGAGGTCATTCGGCTGTCCGAGGAACAGGTGGCTCTGCAGGTCTTCACCGGCGGCCGTGGTATCTCAACCGGCGACGAGGTCCGTTTCCTCGGCCATCCGATGCAGATCTCGTTCTCGGATAACCTGCTCGGCCGTATCTTCGACGGGAGTGGTCGCCCGCGCGATAACGGCCCCGCGCTCGAAGAGAACATGATCGAGATCGGCGGGCCGTCTGTTAACCCCTCGAAGCGTATTATTCCGCGTAACATGATCCGCACCAACATCCCGATGATCGATCTCTTCAATACCTTGGTCGAGAGCCAGAAGTTGCCGATCTTCTCGGTCTCGGGTGAGCCGTACAACCAGTTGCTGGCACGCATCGCGATGCAGGCCGAGGTAGATATGATCATCCTCGGCGGTATCGGGCTCAAGTACGACGACTACCTGTTCTTCCGCGACGCGCTCGAGGAAGGCGGCGCGATGAGCCGCACCATCTTCTTTGTGCACACCGCCTCCGACCCCATCGTAGAAAGCCTCTTGGTGCCCGACGTCTCGCTCGCGGTCGCCGAGCGCTTTGCGCTGAAGGGGAAGAAGGTGCTCGTGCTTCTCACCGACATGACGAACTTCGCCGACAGCATGAAAGAGATCGCAATCACGATGGAGCAGGTTCCGTCTAACCGTGGGTATCCCGGCGACCTCTACAGCCAGCTCGCGGCACGCTACGAGAAGGCGGTAGACTTCGAGGGCGCCGGTTCGATCACGACGCTTGCGGCTACCACCATGCCGGGCGACGATGTAACCCATCCGGTTCCGGACAACACCGGGTACATCACGGAGGGGCAGTACTACCTGCGCGGTGGGCGCATCGAGCCGTTCGGCTCGCTCTCGCGCCTAAAGCAGCTCGTTAACGACAAGACCCGCCCCGACCACCGTGCGCTGATGGACGGTATGATCAAGCTCTACGCGGCCTACAAAGAGTCGCTCGAGAAGAAATCGATGGGCTTCCGCATGGCCGACTGGGACAACAAACTGCTGAAGTATGGTGAGATGTTCGAGGAGCAGATGATGGACCTCTCGGTGAACATTACGCTGGAGGAAGCGCTCGAGCGCGGCTGGGAGATCCTCGCGGATTGCTTCGAGGCTTCCGAGACAGGACTACGGACCGAGCTGCTAAAACAGTACTGGCCGCGCCAGGAGGAGACGGCATAAGCTATGGCGAAGGTAAAGCTCACGAAAAACGAGCTCAAGCGCCAGAAGGATATGCTCAAGCGCTTTCAGCGCTATCTGCCGACGTTGCAGCTGAAGAAGCAACAGCTGCAGATGGTTATCCGTCAGGTAGAGGCCGAGGAGCGACGCAAATCGGCCGAGCGCGAGAAGCTCTATAACGACATGATGCAGTGGGTTGAGGTCTTCGGCGAAGATCTCGATATTCACGAGCTCGTAGAGGTAGACAGTCTTGAAACCGACACCGGCAATATCGCCGGTATCGATATCCCGGTCTTCAACCGCATTGTGTTCAAGGAGCTGCCCTACGACCTGTATGCCTATCCGCTGTGGGTCGATACCGCGATAAAGCGCTTGAAGGAGCTTTTGGCGTTTGATGCCGAGATACAGGTCTTGCGCGAGCAACAACGGCTCTTGGAGCAGGAGCTACGCATCACGACGCAGCGGGTTAACCTCTTCGAGAAAGTCAAGATCCCCGAGGCCAAGGAGAATATCCGGATGATTCAGATCTATCTCGGTGACCAACAGACCGCGGCGGTTGTGAGAGGCAAGATCTCGAAGAACAAGTTGGAAAAGGTGTAACCGAATGATTGTTCCAATGAAGAAGCTTTCGGTCGTGGTTCTCGAGTCCGACCGTCAAGCTGCGGTTGAACGCATGCGCGAGGCCGGAGTGTTGCACCTCGAGGTGGACGCGGCGCAGTCCGAGGAGCTTGCTACGCTCGAAGAGCGCTTGAGCACGCTCGAGCGTGCGCGCGCACTCTTGCCGCCGGAGGACGAACGCTCCGAGGATCAGCTCGCGGCGGCTGAGTCGAGCGAGGCGAAGCAGATCGCGGAGCGGCTCGCGGCCGACACCGGCGGCGATGCGGCGATGGAGCAGGCTCAGTTGCTTGTTACCCGGGGCGAGCGGAGACGCGAACTGCGCGAACAGCGCGATAAAATAGACCGCGAGCTCGCGCGGCTCGAGCCGTGGGGCGAGGTAGAAGCCGAAGAGATCCGCCGGCTCGAGCAACACGGCATCTACGTAAGGCTGTATCAGCTGACGCCCGAGGAGTTCGACGCGATCGATGCGCCGTACAAAGCGGCGATCGCGCGCGCAAAGGGCTCGGTGCGTGCGGTAGTGGTGAGTTTCAGCCTCGAAGGGCAGCCCGATCTCGAGCCGCTGTCGCTCCCGGAACTCGGGACAAGCGCGCTTCGCTTGCAGCGCGAGGAACTCGGCGTCGATATCGCGACGATCGACCGTGAGCTCGGGGCGATCGCAGCCTACGATAACGAACTAGCAAAGGCAGAAGACGCGCTGCGTGAGCGCCTTGAGTTCGAGCGCGTGCGAGCCGGCATGGCGGCCGACTCGGGAGTCGCGTACATCACCGGGTTCATCCCGGAGCCCGACCTGGCGTCGTTCCGGTCGCTCGCGGCCGAACAAGGCTGGGGCTTGATGGTGCGCGATCCGCAACCCGACGAATCGGTGCCCACGCTCGTGAAGAATCCCAAACCGGTGCGCATCATTCAGCCGGTTTTCAAGCTGCTCGCAACCGTTCCGGGGTATCGCGAGCTCGATATCAGCATGCTGTTCTTGATGTTCTTCACGGTGTTCTTTGCGATGATTCTGAGCGACGCCGGGTACGGTCTCATCGTACTCGCCGGATCGCTTGTGTTCGCGCGCAAGGGAAAACGGAAGCACGGCCAGGTCTCGGAAGGCAACATCCTGCTGATCCTGCTCAGCGTTGCGACCGTGATTTGGGGCACGTTAACCGGAAACTGGTTTGGCTACGAGCCGTTCTCGGAGCTTCCGCTGCTCTCGGCGATGGTGGTGGAGCCGATCTCCACCTGGAACCCGGCCAGCGCCGATAACGTGCAGCTGATCTGTTTCGTGCTGGGTACCGTGCAGTTGACGATCGCGCATCTCTGGAACTTTGTGCGCGGTCTGCAAGGGCCCTCAAAGGTGCGCGCCTTCACCGAGATTGGGTGGCTCGCGATCGTGCTCGGGCTGTACTACCTGGTGCTGGCGTTGGTAATAGACGCCTCGCGTTTTCCGGTACCCGATATCGCGCTCTACATGATCGCCGGCGGCTTAGCCGCGGTGTTCGTGTTCTCGCAGCAGGAGGCGGGCGTGTCGTTCTTCGTGGGGGTTGCGAAAGGGTTCGCGAACTTCCTCACAAACGCGCTCGACAGCATCAGCGCGTTCTCAGACATTATCTCGTACATCCGTCTGTTTGCCGTTGGGCTCGCGACGGTGGAGATCGCCAACGCGTTCAACACCATGGCAGGCGAGCTAAGCGCCGGAATAGGCGGCGGCATAGTGGGGCTGCTCGCGGCGGTGGTGGTGCTGTTCATTGGACACACGCTAAACCTGCTGATGGCGGCGCTTGCGGTGATTGTGCACGGTGTGCGGCTCAATATGCTGGAGTTCTCAAGTCACTTGGGTATGGAATGGAGTGGCTTTCCGTATAAACCGTTTCAAAAACAGTTCTCGTTAGGAAGAGACTCATTAGGAAGAGAGGAGAGGTAGTAATGGATTACGGCTTGATCGGTGTCGGCGCGGCACTGGCGTTTGCGGCGATGGGGTCGGCTGCTGGGACCGGTACGGCAGGACTGGCTGCGGTCGGCGCTTGGAAGAAGTGCTTTGTTCAGAATAGGCAAGCTCCGTTCATGTTGGTTGCGTTTGTCGGTGCGCCGTTGACGCAGACCATCTACGGACTAATTCTCATGAACACCGGCTTGGTGCCGGCAATGGAAGCGGGGGTTGAGTCCGGTCTCATCCTCGGTGCCGGTGTGTTCGGTGGTATCGCGATGGGCTTCTCGGCCTACTTTCAGGGACGCGCGGGGGCCGCGGCCTCGGACGCGTTGGCTGAGACCGGTAAGGGCTTCGGTAACTACATCATGGTTCTCGGTATTGTCGAGACCGTGGCGCTGTTCGTGATGGTGTTCTTGCTCGGCCTGCTGTAACGGTAAGAGCCGAATCGCACTGAGATATGGGCCGGTGCAGGGGGCGACGGCGTCCACCCGCACCGGCTTTTTTTTGGTGGTCGAAGCAGTGCTACGACATCTCCTCGGCTCAGTATGGGCGGTATTGTTTCCGACAATAACAACGAGGTGAAACGCGAGTGGTGAGGCGAAGGCGAACCGCGATTACTCTTGTCTGCGTCTTGGCGGTGCTCTGCGGAGCCGCGACGGCGGCTGCGGCGCAGGGCGAGCCGGCGTGGGTGGCGTACGAACGAGGCCGGCAGGCTTTTCGAGCCGGTGAGTTCGGGGAAGCGGTGCGGATGTTCCGCGGTGCAATAGAGCGCGGCGGGCCGTATCCCGAGGCCGAGGCGGCTATCGGCGAGGTATACCTGGTTGAAGGCTCGCTTGGGCTCGCCGAGCGACAGTTTCAGCGCGCAATTCGTCAGCGCGGCGCGCTCGCGGTTCCGGAAGACGAGTTCTCGCTGTGGTACCGGCTTGCCGAGGTGTACGAGCTGCTCGAGAATCCACGCGCGTACGAGCTCGCGTTGCGCGAGATCGTGGAGCGCGATGAACGGTATCGCGACGACGAGTACTCAAGCGAGCGCGAAGGGTACAGACGCGTTGTCCGCGAAGAAGGGCTCGATCGTCTGTTGGTGCTGTACCGTCAACCGGACGACTTTGCGCGGAAAGCACACGCGCTGCTGGGTGAGCATTACCTGCGCACCGGCAACTACGGGCGTGCAGTGGAACACCTGCTGTTTGCCGCCATCAAGGTTCTCTCGGAGTTGATCGAGATAGAGCTCGAGCGTGACCCGCGCTACGAGTTCTCGAGCGTGAGCGCGTTGCTCGATCGCGTTGAGCAGCGCCGCGAAACGCGTGAATACCTCGGTGAGACGGGGCTCTATCGCATGATGTACTATCTCGGATCGGCTCTCTACGGAGACGACCCGTCGCTCAGCACTGCCCGCGTTATATGGGAAACCGTGTCGGAACGCGAAGCCGCCGGCGACTGGGCGCGGCGCGCCGCGGAGCAGGTGGCGGACCCCACGCTCGAACCGCTGATTGATTATTAGCGTTGAATCGATTACTGTGGCGCCGTAATCGGTCATGAACTCCATCGTCATCAAGGGTGCCCGCGAGCATAATCTCAAGAATATCGATGTAACGCTCCCGCGGGACGCGCTTGTGGTGATCTCGGGCCTCTCAGGATCGGGAAAGTCCTCGCTGGCGTTCGATACGGTGTTTGCCGAAGGGCAGCGGCGCTACGTCGAGTCGTTATCGGCGTATGCGCGGCAGTTTCTCGGGCGTTTAGACAAGCCCGATCTCGATTATATTGAAGGCCTCTCTCCCGCGATCGCGATCGAGCAACGCACAACTCAGCGAAATCCGCGTTCAACGGTCGGTACCGTTACCGAGATTTATGACTACCTGCGGTTGTTGTTCGCTCGCATCGGCATACCCCACTGCCCGAGTTGCGGCGTGGAGATTCAGGAGCAGTCGGTAGACCAGATCATCGACACCGTCGCGGCGTTTCCGGACGGTACGCGCGCGGTGGTGCTTGCGCCGGTAGTGCGGGGCAAGAAAGGCGAGCACGCCAAGGTGCTCGATGATGCCCGAAAGGCGGGCTTCGCGCGCGTCCGCGTTGACGGCGAGACGCAGTTACTCGACGACGAGATTGCGCTCGACAAAAACCGCAAGCACGATATCGAGATCGTGATCGACCGGGTAAAGGTCAGCGACGAGCAGCGTAAGCGTATCGCCGACTCGATAGAGACCGCGCTCGAGGTGAGCGACGGGCTCGTGGTGGTACAGCGCCTCGAGCCCGACGGCGCGGTGGAGCAGTTTTTCTCGATGAAGAACTCCTGCCCGCGGTGCGGACTCAGTATTCCTGAGCTTCAGCCTCGAATGTTCTCGTTCAACAATCCGCACGGCGCCTGCGCCGAGTGCTCGGGTATCGGCATGAGTCTCGAGTTCGAGCCCGAGCTCATCATTCCCGATTGGAGTAAGTCGTTCAATGAGGGCGGGGTGCTGCCGTACCGCCCGAGCTCTACCTGGCACAGGGGTCGCTTCGAGTCACTCGCGAAGCATTACGGCTTCTCGCTCGACGCCCCGCTCCAGGAGTTGCCGGAGCGCACAAAGCAGGAACTGTTGTACGGGGGCGAAGAAACGATCGAGATGTCGATCGTGAACCGTGAAGGCACCGGACGGTTCGAGTACCAGACGCAGTTTCGCGGCATTCTCAACGACCTCAAACGGCGGTACTTCGAGAGTTCTTCGCAGGGCGTGAAAGACTGGCTCGAGCAGTTCATGCGGCGCAGGCGCTGTCCGGCCTGTAACGGCCGGCGACTAATGCCGGCGGCGCTCGCGGTACGGGTGCACGGCTACAACATCCATGAGTTCTCGGCGCTCTCGGTACAAGAAGCGGCGCGCGTGATCGATGCAATGCCGTTCGGCGAGACCGAGCAGGTCATCGCCGAGCAGCTTATCAAAGAGATTCGTGACCGCTTGCGCTTCATGATCAACGTCGGGCTCGAGTATCTGCACCTACATCGTGAGGCCGCGACGCTCTCCGGCGGCGAGGCGCAGCGAATCCGGCTCGCGACCCAGATCGGCTCTTCCTTGGTTGGGGTGCTGTACATTCTCGACGAGCCGACAATAGGGCTGCACCAGCGCGACAACGCCCGTCTGATCGATACGCTCAAGGGGCTGCGCGATCTTGGAAACACGGTGATCGTGGTTGAGCACGACGAACAGACTCTGCGCAGCGCCGACTACATCGTGGACCTCGGCCCTGGAGCCGGAATACACGGCGGTCATGTGGTGGCGCAAGGCACGCTTCAGGAGCTGCTCGAGCACCCCGAGAGCCTCACCGGCCGCTATCTCTCGGGCAAGCTGTCGGCGGAGAGTCGGCCGCAGCGGCGCGCCGGTAACGGCGGCGCGCTCGTGCTGCGCGGTGCGCGCGAGCACAACCTCAAGGATATCGAGGTCCGCTTCCCGCTGTCCACCTTTACCGTGATCAGCGGCGTTTCGGGCTCCGGGAAGTCGACGCTTCTCGGCGATATTCTGTATCCGGCGCTCTGCAACCGACTCGGTCGCGGGAGCGAACCCGAGGGCGAGTACAACGAGATCGAAGGCGTTGAGCTCGTCGACAAAGTAATCAGTATCGACCAAGCTCCGATCGGACGTACGCCGCGTTCTAATCCGGCCACCTACGTGGGGTTATACACTCCGATCCGTGAGCTGTTCGCGTCGCTGCCGGAAGCTCGCTCGCGTGGCTATCAAGCAGGGCGGTTCTCGTTTAACGTCAAAGGTGG
>SLBH01000250.1 GCA_007126415.1 Spirochaetales bacterium | reverse complement strand
ACCGCTTCTTGATGATACGCAAGGTCGGGTTCGTATACGTGTGCGAAGCTCAATTCGAACGTGTCGGGTTCAGCGGCACCTCCGGCGAACGCGACCCCGGTTACAGCGAGCAGAAGCCCCAGCAAAAGACAACTCATTTTTTTCATCGAAAGCCTCCCTTTTGAAGTTCCGTAATATATGGTACGTATACCATTCCCTTCGAATTGTAAGCTGCGATCTGCAGGCTGTCAATTTCCTTTACTGAGATTGCTGAGAACAACACTATAATTAATTTCCCCGAATCTAACACGTACCACCGATTACCGTTGAGTTCGGCGTAGACCGTAGCCCGCTGTGGCCCCCGAGCGCTCCGCTTGCCTAGGCGTTCGGGACACATTCCTCCCACACGGTACATTGTTGCTTCGCAGGATGGATAATTCGTGGAGTGCAAGTCCGCCATTGCGCACACGGTGGATTGAGCGCGGCCACCAGCCGGGCCATCACACCGTACACCTCAAATCAAGCGAGGCCCCCGTACACGGTGACCTTGCGGATCAGTGGGAACAGGGCGGCCGCTTCTGCGGCGGCTGCCCTGCGCTCGCTCACTCTGTCGCGTCTGCGGCACGCACGGAGACCCTGGACCCGGCAGTTACCTCGTCGAACACGCCGGGGTTACCGGTTACCTCACCAATATGCGCTCCGGCACTGGCGAGCGTGGGCGTCCCGTCGGGGCCGCTGGCCGGGGTTTCGCCGAACAAGATGCAGAACGCCTTCCCCGGCGGCCAGTATGCGAGGCTCCCAACCGGCATGGTGTCGGTAGCATCAGCACCTGGATCGATGTTACGTCCGATGGAGAAGTAGATTTCCTGTCCCCAACGATTTGCACTGCCGGAAACCGGCAGTGCCTTCCACACTTCTTCGGCGGCAGCCGTATCATACAGCACGGCTTCCGCAGTCATATTCTCGGTTTCAATAACGATTCGTTTCATTGCAGCCCTTAGTTGACGACGTTGATCGGTTCGCCGTTTTGAGCCGCTCGGATGTTGTCAACCGTGATATCCATTAGCCGCTTTCGAGCTTCCAAAGCAGCCCACGCAATATGCGGCGTGATGAGAATATTCGGCGCAGACAGGAGCGGATTATCGTCGGTGATCGGTTCGCTCGAGACAACATCGACCGCTGCACCGGCAATCACGCCGTCTTTCAACGCTTGAGCCAGATCCTGCTCATTAACCAGTCCGCCACGCGCGGTGTTAACAAAGAACGCGCTCTTCTTCATGCGCGAGAGCAACTCCTTGTTTACCATTCCGGTGTTCTTGGGCGTTTGATTACAATGCAGCGTCACCACGTCGCTCTCAGCGAACAACTGTTCCGGCTCACGCCACTCAAACTCATACGCGGGCGGGTTGCCATGATACTCGTCGTGAGCAATCACGTTCATCTTGAACGCTTTCGCCAGTTCGCCAACCCGTTGACCGATACGACCAAACCCGACAATTCCAATCGTCTTGCCGGCCAGCTCAGCAAGCGGGGTATGCCAGAAGCTGAAATCGCCGCTCTTCTTCCACTCGCCTTGTTTTACCAACTCCCCGTGTAAGACCGGCCTTCGAAAATGGTTCGTCACAAGCGCGAACACATACTCCGCAACCGCATCGGTCCCGTATACGGGAACGTTTGAGACCGGAATACTCTTTTCACGCGCCGCTTCGGTATCAACAATGTTGTATCCCGTGGCCAGAACACCGATGAACTGCAGCTTCGGAAGCTGATCAAGGGTCTCACGTGACATCGGTGTCTTATTGGTCAACACGATTTCGGCATCCTTCGCCCGCTCGACCACTTTGTCTGCGGGCGTTCGGTCATATACCGTCAGCTCGCCAAGGCCCTCAACGCCGGTCCACGGATTATCGCCCGGATTCAATGTGTATCCGTCAAGCACAACAATCTTCATACTCGCCTCCTTCTGTTTTCCCTATACGCCCTAAGGCTATCGCGTGCAATCCGTCCTCGTCACACCCGTGCCCAAGCCTTATCGAGCGTTTCCTTAGACTGCTTGATGACCTCGTCCTGCGTCCATTCGCCGAACACGCACACCTCAAAGCTCAAGAAGGGCTTGCGCTCTTTGTTCAAGAACCCGGCGTCGAGCAATACCTTCAGATACTCGGTAAGCTCGTCGACGCAATTCTCCCCCTCAGGAATACAAAACGGTGGGTGCTCGTCCCCATTCATCGGATGCTCGGGCTGGTTCATCACGCAGTTTCCAATATGAGCGTGCACCACATACTCCCCGGCTGCTTCCCAGGCCTGCTGCGGTGTCTCACCCTGCAGCGGCAAATGACTCAAGTCGAGCATCAATCCGAAACTCGGCACGCTCTTACGAACCTCTTTCGCTATCGTTGCGGCATCACGATTGGGTCCAATAAGGCAGTTTTTCCCATAATCGAGCTGATCAAACGTCTCGAGAACCAACGGCATATCACCATGCCGCTTGAGCTCCGTGCCGATCTCTACCAGCGATTTCACTAACTGCTCCATCGCTGCGCCGTGCTGCGAGGCTTCCACCGCCTTTCCGCTCAACACCCCAAAACCACGGGCACCAAGCTCATATGCTTGAGGAATGACG
The DNA here is from genome assembly GCA_007126415.1 of Spirochaetales bacterium. Classification (GTDB taxonomy): domain Bacteria; phylum Spirochaetota; class Spirochaetia; order DSM-27196; family SLAA01; genus B1Sed10-166. Next base: position 1,552 of record SLBH01000250.1, on the reverse strand, counting down.
GAAACAACCGCTTCCACCGCCTTCTTGCGTTCGCTCTCGTCGAGGTGGTTGATGTCGAGCTTCTGCGTGAGCAGGACCGGCTGCGCACCGAAAGCAACAGACTTACCGGTTCGCTTGATCGAGTCGCCGACCATCTTGCGCTGCGCGTCATCGTTGATCCATGTAACCTCAACGCCTCCGAAATACGGGTCATCCAGTATCGTGTTCACCGAACTCGGGTCACCGCCACCCTTGATGCAATCCTTCCACAGCATGAAGTGCACCAAACCAACCGTTGCGTAGTCTTGAATTGGCTCTTTCATTGATAGCCTCCTATCCGTTTACCATGACGACACCGTTTACCGATACCGCCGCTTTCGAAAGCCGACACGAAGCGCCGACGAAGATCGCCGGCGCGTTACTCTACACTCTAATCGGTATCACCGCTTTGATTTGGTCGCCTCAACAACTGCGTTCTTCACGTCCTCAACCGCAAGCCCGTAGTTGTCGAGAAGCATCTCGTACGGGCCGGTCTCGGCAAAGCGATCTGCGACACCCACACGCCGCACCGGCACCGGTGCGCGCTCGCTCAGCACTTCCGCTACTGCACCCCCGAGTCCGCCGAGCACGTTGTGCTCCTCCGCCGTAACGACTGCCCCGGTCTCTTCCGCAGCTTTCACCACCGCTTCGACGTCTAAGGGCTTCACGGTGTGCATCTCGATCACGCGAGCACTAATGCCCTGATCCTTGAGTTGTTCGGCGGCCTGCAGTGCTCGATCGACCATGACACCGCACGCAATGATCGTGGCGTCGCCGCCTTCGCGAACCGTCACTGCCTTGCCGATTTCGGGCTTGTAGGACTCGTCAAACAGAACGGGTTGAGCGTTGCGGTTCAGACGGCAATAGACAGGGCCATCCCAAGCAGCTATCTGCGGCAAGAACTTACTCAACGAGTTCGGATCGCTGGGAACCACGATCGTCATGTTCGGAAGGCTGCGCATAATCGCGAGATCGGTAATACAGTGGTGAGTCGGCCCATCGAAGGAGTCCGACAAACCGGCGTAAGCACCCATCAGTTTTATATTCGCACCGCCGTAGCACGCGTGGGTGCGTACCATTTCCACAGCTCGGGTTGCGAAGAACGCGGCGAAGGTATTCGCGAACGGAACCCTTCCGGTGATTGCGAACCCTACCGAAATATCGACTAACGCCGGTTCCGCAATCCCCACGTTGAAGAATCGGTTCGGAAATACCTCGTCGAACATGAAACTGTGGTCCGAGTTCGCCACGTCCGCGCTCAACACTACAACATCGTCGCGCTCGTGCCCCAAGGCTACAAGCGCATCCCCATATGCTTTACGCATCGACACTACTTCTGCCATTGTTCCAATCCTTTCTCGAGTTCCGCCAGAGCCACGGCATACTGCTCATCGGTCGGCGGCTGTCCATGCCATCGGTGATCGTACTCCATGAAGCTTACACCTTTACCTTTCGTAGTGCGGGCAATTATAACGCTAGGCCGTGCATGTACCTCGTCGGCTCGATCCAGCGCATTCAACACCTCTTGCGCGTT
>SLBH01000041.1 GCA_007126415.1 Spirochaetales bacterium | reverse complement strand
GTATTTTTCTTCCTTCGGCTACGTTCTCCGCAACTGCCATTATTTGCGGCAAAGCAAATACAGCAGTAGCATTTGTTGCTACTCCTTTGCTCGCCAGATACTTAAAAATGGGTATTCCGGATGTAGACCCCGGGATTTTCACCATTACGTTAGGAGAAAGCTCCGATAGCTCGTCCGCCATCTCTTTCATAGCTGATTCATTGTTATACAGCATTGGATCAACCTGCCCGGAGATGTGACCAAGTTTTCCTCCGCTTTTCTCAAACAACGGCATAAAACGCTCGGCCCCGCGCTTCACTACTTCCGCATATGCTTTTCTGAAAAGACCATACTTGGATCTGCCGGTGTAGCTCTTTCTGAGATCCTTTATTATATTTGCCCACTCTTCCTTTCGCGTTTTTAGTACAGCCCAGGACAGGGGAGGATTGGTTGTGCACCCTTTAAACAACCATTTATCCACCGGCGCGTCGTAGAACATTTCCTCCAATTCACTTATCAGCCATTTTCTCTCTTTATCACTCAAACCAGGATATTTCGCCATATCGTCCTTAAAGTTAGGCCATACTACAGGCGAACTGTCCCACCAAATTTCCTGGTTTTCGTTTAATTTTTGTATCTCTCTCCATGCATTGTGCATTTATCTGGCCTCCTCCATATTATTATCGTTATTATTATCTCTTTTTACTGTTTTGTGCAAGGGAAAGTGGGAGTTCGATTCCGGGCAGTTAGTTTGTAAGCGTCAAAAACAACACCCCTACGAAACGCAGCTGAAGTCACTCAGACTGCAGCCTCGAAGGAGGCATCAGTTATGAGCAGAGAACAGAAGCAATCTGTACCGGAAGCAGCTGTGTAGGGAGTACCGCGAGAGCGAACTCTCGATGCACGAGTTCTGCCGGTTGTGCGCGATCTCGGTAGATTCGCTAAAGTACTGGGTGTACGAAGTCCAAGTCGAATCCGGTGAGGTGAAGCAGCCGAAACGCAACGAGGCCGAGCCACTGGTTGCGGTGGCGGTAGGCGAAGCTGGCGAAGCGAAGCCTTCGAGCGTGCGGATCTTGATCGGTGAAGAACTCACCGTTGAACCTGACCCCGCGGCGCTCGGCGAGAACGAGCTAACTCGGGTGCTGAAGGCGGCGGCGGCGCTATGATGGGCCCCGATCTCAACCGGGACTCGATCTACGTGCGCCCCGGAGTAACCGGACATGCGCGAGCAGTTCGATGGGCTTGCGCTGGTTGCCGACGAGCGGATGGAGGGCAACCCGTTAGGTGGCGCGCTGTTTCTCTTCTGCAACCGCGAGCGGCGTATCCTCAAGGCACTCTTCTGGGACGGCCCCGGCTTTGCCGGGTCCGCAGCGTCCGGGGCACTCCGCGCACAACCAAACGAACGTGCGGGGAGCCGAACGAGCGGGGTTGGCGCAGACACAAACCGGTGTTACAATTCTTGATACGGACACTAATGTATAGGACTGCGAGCGTCGCTCGCTGAAGTGATCATATCGATCAAGAACAGTCGGTCCCGGGGCGCGGCCGACACGCCGCGCTTTCGACCGTGCGGATACATTGGAGTACGCGTATGAGTAACACGCCGAATAGTGGGGCTGAAAGAGCCAACACCCTCGGCCGTAAGGTCGTGGATGTGAGTTCTTTTTTGGTGTTTTTTGTTCTGCTCGCCATTCTCTCGGTTTATCTCTTTGAAGCATATGCCGAACGGACGCCGGCTCAGCGGATTGCCTGGCCGCTTGTGGCGCTGCCGATCGCATTGCTTATCTCGGATCTCCTCTCCGGGATTGTCCACTTCCTTGCCGACAACTACGGAAGCGAGGGTACCCCCTTTGTGGGAAAGCGCTTCTGTAAGCCGTTCCGCGATCACCACGTCGACCCGAAAGGGATCACGCGTCGCGGATTCATCGAAGCCAACGCCAACACGTGCATCTTGTCACTACTCCCACTTGCAATTGTAGTGTGGCTGGGCCCGTACGAAACCGGGCCCGCCGCGTTCGGGGCGACACTTGGGGCGCTCATTCTCATAACGGTGATAATGACCAACCAGTTCCACAAGTGGGCCCACGTGGATCATCCGCCGCGGCCTGTAGCGGCGTTGCAACGCTGGGGCGTGATCTTGACTAAGGATAATCACGACCTCCATCACATCGCCCCGTACGATACGTACTACTGCATCACTACCGGTTGGTTGAACCCGTTGTTCGATCGGCTCGGGGTCCTTAAGGTCGAGGCGTCGGCTGCACGCGAAAAGACTGAAGCTCAGTCGCAGAGCCGGGAGTGACCGCCGACTCTGCGAGGCGGAAGCGCAGGTGCGCAGAACGCACGTGGCAGTGGTGTGGCGGCAAGCTGCGGGCGATCTGCCGCAGCAGTCGCGTCCCGCCCAAACCGCCCGTGGTGCGGCCGATCAAGAAGGTTGACGCGTCCTCCTGCTGCGTGAGGCTGTGCTCGTCCGGAACCGTGGCGAGGTCGACGGTGACCCGGCTGAGCCTAGCCCCGGCGGCAAGCAGCCGGGTCAGTTGAACCGGGCTGTCGTGAACCGTTCCGGTGGGAGTCTGCCTGTCACCGTCGCGGGCCGCGATGACCCAGGGTCGGCGGTGAGCGCGCGGCAGCTCGGGTCCGTGGGGAAGCAGGTTACTCACCGCCTCAGGAAGCCGGTCCTCCGAGAGAACCCACACCGCCCCAAACTGCACGTTCGGCCGGGTCAGGATAGTGTAAGCAGTGAGCAATGCCGCCGTACTCGTGGAGTGTGACACCACCGGATGCATGATCAGCAACGATCCGGGTGCGGCTTGCTCACGTGCTTCGATCAACGACGGTTCGTCAACGGTCACCCGGTCTGCCCAACGCGATAGCCGTGTGCGGAGCCGGTACAGGACGAGCCGGGTTGCCCCGCCGCCGACCGGGTAGGAGATCAGCCAGTTCCAGTCGTGCTGCCCGCGCCGATGACGGCGGCCCGCAACGAGCAGCTCGCGCTCGTCGCGCCGCATCATGTGCCGATAGACGCCGCGGCACACGGTGCGGATATACTCGCGCGGGTCCAGCGGCGGGCCGGGCCAAGGAAGGCTCGAACGGAATATGAAGGTGCTACGCGTGAAGTACCGGAACCGGGCGTTCACCGCGTCGGCCTGACGCCGCTTCTCCCGTGCCCTCCGCCGGAACATCGATCCACGCATCGCAAGCAGACCGAAGGCGTTACTCAGAACGCGTGAGAACGACAGTGCGTACGGATTAGGACCGAGGTAGCGAATGCGCGATGGGCGGTCGACCGGATAATGACGGAAAAACTGCGTGATCTCGACCGCCGCCTCGCCAATACTCGCCGACTGATCGAGCCCGGCTGTAGAGTGACGGATTCGGGCGCGTTCGAGAGGGTTAGGGGCTTGGAAAAGCTCTCCAAGAATATGCGTACCGACCACATCGCACGGCACGATATCAAGCCTCGCGTGGGGGTGACCAATCAGTTCCTGCAGATGACCTGCTCCGACGAGATACACGAAAGCGGCGAACGCCGCACCACTGTCGATCCAGCCCGGAAACGGCTCCGCCCGTGCGGCTGAGATTATGCTCGGCCTGAGGATGGTGAGCGGAAGATCATGGTACCGTTCGAGCAACAGGTGTTCACACAGGGCCTTCGTGAGAGTGTAAGTGTTCGGCCGGGCGTTATCGGCGAGCAGCCGTTGTTCACTCTCAATCGCTCCACGCCGAATGCGGTCGTAGAGCTCGGAGGCCGGCTCGGTGAGGGGCGACAGCTCTTCTTCTATCGGGGTACCGACACGGTGCAGACTCACGTACGCGGTCGACACGTTAACTACCGACTGCAGGCCCGGACAGGCGCGCGCGAGCTCCATCAGGTTTAAGGCGCTGTCGACGTTTGCACGGAGAGCTTCGTTCATCGGAAGATCGAAATCAACGGAAGCGGCACAGTTAACCACGTGGGTTACGCGTCTCGCGAGCGCGTTGTGATCCTCGGCCGTGAGACCGGCTCCCGGTTGTGAGAGATCGCCCTCTACCACGTTAACCTGCCTAATCCAGTCTCTCGGGAGGCGAGCGAAACAGGGCGATGAAGAGAGCCGCCTAAACCGCGCCTCCGCGCCGCGTTTGCCGCGCGGACGCATGATCAGGGTCATGCCGAGGTTGGGGTGTTTCCTGAGCGCCTGCTCGAGCACCACTTTGCCGAGGAAGCCCGTGGCGCCGGTCAGAAGCACGTGAGCGCCCTGTTCCGCATTCGAACTTCCGCGCATAAACAGCTACACTCGCCCCGCGCTAGTGCCGGTGGTGGTGCCGGTGTTAGTGCCGGTGCCGGGTTCCTGCGGAAGACCGTCCGACTGATGGTTCGCGAGCGCGAAGACATTCCCGGGGTCGAGTGCGCCTTCCACCCGCTGTAAGACTGTCAGGGATGCCTCGGAGTGAATGCGGTCTAGGAAGCCTGCGCGCAGTTTACCGACGCCGTGATGATGCGAAAGCGACCCGCCGGCGGCAAGAATCTCGTCGCGTGCGGCGTGCTCCAACTCGGCGAACACTGCCGCCGGCTGCTCGACGCCCTTGCTATAATAGGCGAGATAGAAATAGATGCAGACTCCGGCAGGATAGAGCTGAGTGACGCGGCAGGTTACAAACGGACGTCCCGGCAGACCGCGCTGCGCGTGCTCGCTGTGAACCTTCGCCTTCACGCGTTCGCAAAACGGAAGCACATCCCGCCACGGCACCGAGGTCTCGAACGATTCCGCAACAATGTAGCGGGTGAGAGCGAAGTCCTGGATGTAAGCGATTGCAAAGGTCAGCGCATATCCGCGTTTGCCGTTCGAAGGACCGGCCACCATGCCGCGGTGCCGGCGCGCGAGACGACGGATTTCCTTGCGCTGCCGACCTACTGTTGCCCGGCTCCCTTCGAATACGAGGGTACAGGCGACCATCCTAGCCGGATCAAAGCCGTACACTCGCATGACCAGCCATTTCTGCAGACGGGCAATCAGCCCTGAGCCCTCGTCCTCCGTCTTGAGCGCCTGGCTGAATTGAAACTGCAGGTTATCGACAAGGCGTACGCTTGCCGGCGTCGGCACTTCGCTGCGGGTCAGCTCGTAGGCAAACTCTACCCCGTCTTCAAAGCTGTGAAATAGAACCGAATCATAGCGTTGCACCTCCGGCAACGGATACACTTTCACCGTGGCCGAGGTTATCAGCGCCCAGTTTCCTTCCGACCCAAACAGAAGCCCACGCAGGTCAAGCGCGACACTCTCGCGGGGCCCGACGCAACTGCGCACCAGCTCGCCGTCGCAGTTGACCGCAGTGACGTCGAGCACGATCTCTTCGATGTTTCCGTACCGGTTTTTCTTCATCCCGCTCGCGTTGGTAGCAATCCACCCGCCCAGGGTGGAAAGCTCTACGCTGTCGGGCTCGTGACCGAGCGTGTAGCCGTGTTCTGCGAGCACATCCTGGATGCTCTGTCCGACCGCACCCGCTTCGACGTATGCGGTCTGCTCAACCGGATCGATCCAGCGGATCCGGTTTAGCTCCTTCAGATCCACCGATACGATCATGCGCTTCTCGTCTTCCGGGCAGCGCAGCGCGTCCGAAACATTAGTTCCTCCGCCGTACGGAATCAGTACTACATCGTGCTCGCATGCGGTACGGACGAGCAACGCAGCCTCGTCTTCGCTGTGCGGATAGACCACCAGATCGGGCACGCGGGCCGGACCTCGGTGGTGAACCGCCCATACGTCCTCGAGCGCGCGTCCGTGGCCGTGGCGGAGTCTGATTTCCGGGCGCGTGTCGAGCTGTTCGGGCTCCAAGATGTTCCGCAGCCTCTCGATGAACACCGCGTTTTCGACGGGATCGGTAACCGGCGGCGGATAATTGCTCGGTGCCGACTCATGCGGGTCGAGCTCAACTCCAAGCACCCGCGACATCCACGGTAAGAGGCGTGGCAGTTTCTTCCCGGAGATAACGTAACGCGCCCCGCGCATCTGCACGTGCCCGTCGGCGGTCACGCTGAACGCCGAGTCGCGAAACCCCCAGCCGTCAAACGCGAGCTCGTCATCGTTTCGGGGCTTGGGCCGGCGGGGCGCGATCCGCTGCTTGGCAAATACCGGCTGCGGTGCACTGTCCTCTACCTTGTTGGCACTCATACCGTTTCAGCCTACGAAAGATTAGCGTTTGCGTCAAGAATACGAGCTCGAATGCGAACCCGAGCCTGATTCGGGGTAATACGCATAGTTCCTCTGGATCACACACTGTTCTTCGGCCTCAAGCGCCGACCACTCTATCGAAGGAGACCCGCTTAAACGCTACACTTCGTTAAGCACTCGAGGGACGCATCGAATGAGTTCTCGGGTGCTATTGCAATGGACCGTCTTTCGCAGGCGCTTGAGCAGAAGCGCTACGAGACGACAACGATGAAGGAGCTCATCCGTACTATGGAGACGCGTCCGCCCCCAAGTCATCGATGGGCGCCGAATCGTCTTTCCCGTCACGAAACGACAACGGGAGATCTATCAGGCCTTCGGAGTCTCACCACCGGTGTAGGTATAATTTCTTCCGGGATTCTAGGAAGCAACGGTACGCCCGTGGACGATGAAAACCGGAATACCGGCGTACCATCGGCCACTCGCGCCGCGCGAATTCAGGTCCTCGGCGAGCGCCCCGGCTTCCCGCTTGGTGAAGACCCCGGCCTGCGTCATGCCGGTCATCACCTCCGAGAGCCCGACCATTTGGGTGATGAACTCGAACGACAGGTAGGCCACCTGCACGTCTACCCTGAGATCGCTCAGACCCGCATCCCGGAACATGACCGGTAGCCGCCTTCCGATCCACGGATGGGTGAGAGCCGCCTCGACAAAGTGGTGGATGCGCTGCATGAGCATCGGATGCGAGCAATCCACCATGAGGCCGCCGTGATCCACGTCGCTGATCACCACCCGGCCTCCGGGACGTGTGACGCGAATCATTTCGAGCAGCCCTTGTTCGGGTTGATCCAGGTGCTGCAGGACGCGGTCGGTGCGAACCGCATCAAACGTGGCATCCGGGAAATCCAGGTCGGTGGCGTCCGCGGTACGGAACTCCACGGAAACGGACAGGTCGGCCGCGTCGGCACGGCTGCGCGCCTCGGTCACGAGGTCGCGGCTGCGGTCCACTCCCACCACCCGCGCCGTGCCCGACGCTTTCAGCCGTTCGGCAAGATCGATGACGTCCGCGCCGGTACCGCAACCGACGTCCAAGATCTGCTCGGGACCGGCTTCCAACATCCACTCGAACGTCCGCTCTTTCATCCTCTGGAACGGCGGCTGGGACCGCAACAGATCAAGATAGTCTATGATCCGGCTGCTGTGTTGCGTCCGATCGACATCCGACCAGGTCGTTGACGCGAGATGTTCCATGATAGCACCTCCCATTATTTGACAACGCACTTACTTCATCGGCGATATTCTTTTCCAGTCGCTGCGGGTTTGATCATCCACTACTCCATAGACGCCGGGAGCCGACTCCGGGTCTCACGGCCGAAAGTTTTGCTCTCGCGTGGCACTAAATTATAGAGTGAAATGCTCAGGTTTACAACCGGTTTATCGGTTTATCGGGTTACCGGACTTTCGGCGTGCGGCGCTTGAGCCGGTCGCAGCACTGCGGTTCTAGACCGAACGCGTTGCAGCTCCGCTAATTCAAAGGCGGCAACCACACCAGGAGGACACCCAGAGGGACGGCGAGGTGCAGCACTTTCGTCGCCGGCCCTTCCTTAGGGTAAAGCACCGCAGAGATCATCAGCACAGTACTGACGGCGAATACGCCCAACAGGCCGAGGCGAGCCGCCGGCCCCCCAACGTGCATAACCACACTTATCGCCACCAACAGCCAGCTAGCTGCGACAGTAGTGGGAATCCCCCGAAAGTACGAGCGGTTGTTGCGAACCACGACACCTGCAAGATTGAAGTCGGCCAACCGCCACAAACCTGCCAAGAGGAATAAGCTGAGAACAGCAACCGAGACCGGCGACGCGAGACCCAGCTGGTAGCCGAGGTAAGCGGGAAACAGGCACAGCGAGAGCCCGTCGGAAAGGCTGTCCAAATGGCCGCCGAAATCCGACTGTTCATTCAGCAAATAAGCGATTCGCCCATCGAGGCGATCACACAGAATTGCCCCGAAGAGAAACGTAACGGCTACCCGAAGCGCCCCATGGGACGCAGATAGAATTCCCACGAAACCGAACACCACTCCGAGGGTAGTAATACCATTAGCTACCCCAAAATTAGCGAGAACCGGAAACAGCCTACGCATTTTTTTGCAGCCCTCCAACCGAGCACACGCCGACGCACTATCTCGTTTACTGCGCTTTCACTCTCCGAGAAGCACACGTACGGGATATCGGCGCGCTTCTCGGTCGATGACGTGGCCGTCATATCCGCATCCTTGGCCCACCCACTGACGGTTCGACGGGCTCTTGAAATTTCAAACTCATCAAATGAGTCTGTTGCTTCTGCCTGACACTCCTTAAGGAATGTTGTAATCAAGATATGTACTATATCTTACTCTTATGGTAAAGTATTAACGTGTAGGGGCACTTAACGCCGCTTGGCCAAATGGAGGAAACTTCATGCACCGTCATACTGAAATGCCGACAGCCGACGGTCCGCGCGACGCACTACTCAGCGCGCAGCGCCTTGGTGGCAAGGCAGCGATGCTCCTTGAGCTTCAACAGGCCGGTTTTCGTGTTCCGGAACTGCACGTGTCGCCGCAAGACCTTCCCGCGGTGGTCCGGCAACTGGGATTTCCGATCGCGGTACGTTCCTCCGCCACCGTGGAAGACGGCAGCCATAGCTCCTTCGCCGGACAGTTCCGGAGCTTCCTCGACCTGCTGACCCTGGAAGACGTGCAGACGGCTGTCGCCGCCTGCCGGGAGTCCGTCCGAGCTCCGTCGGTAATCGAGTACTGCCGCAAGCACGGGATCAACCCGCAGACGATCCGCATGGAAGTCATCGTACAGCGCATGCTCAAGCCCGAGCTTGCCGGCGTGGCGTTCTCGGTAGACCCGATTACCGGAGCCGATGAAGTTGTAATCGAGGCGTGTGGAGGTGTGGCGGAGGCCTTGCTCGCCGGACGTGCCCGGCCGCTTCCGGCCGAAGATCCCCTGCTCGAACAATATCGCCCGCTCATCGAGGGGACCGTCCGCCGAATTCAGCGCCATTTCGGCGCTCCGCAGGATGTTGAGTTCGCCGTCGAACACGGCACCGTCTACGTCTTGCAGTCGCGCCCAATTACGCGAATTACGTTTGGGCCTGATATGGGAGAGTGGACCAACGCCGATTTCCGCGACGGCGGAGTGTCCAGTACCGTATGCACGCCCTTGATGTGGTCTCTCTACGACCTTGTGTGGGAAAGCGCGCTCAACGGGTTTTGTCGGGATCTCCGCCTGCTCGACACTGATTTTCAGGCCGGCAGGATGTTTTTCGGTCGCCCCTATTGGAATCTCGGCGCAGTGAAACAGTGCCTTGCCAAGGTACCGGGTTTCGTAGAGCGAGAGTTCGATCAGGACCTCTCAATAGCCCCGCAGTACGAGGGAGACGGTATTACAACCCCGGTCACCCTACGGGGAATCATCAAGACCGTCCCGACGGCGATTGCGCTGCTGCGGTTCTTTCGTCGCCAGGAGGTGTTTGATCGCCGGTTTCTCTCCGGCGGATTCGATTCGCTGGCAAGCCGCTGGGAGTCCGTCCCGGACGACATAGATAGCGCGTTTCGCGTGTTGATTGAACGTGATTACTACCTCACTGAACTAAACTACTTCCGTACGATTTACTGCGCAGTACTTGCCAAACAGCTCTTCCTCGAGTCCTTTCCCGAGGCCGAATACCCGGCGCTAATCCAGTGTCTGCCGGAGCTCCGGCATATGGCGCCGATTCGCGCACTGCGTCAGATAGGTGCGCAGGGCGAACGCGACGTAACGCCTATTCTCGAGCGATTCCGCCACCACAGCCGACGCGAGCTCGATCTGCGTGCCCCACGATGGGATGAAGACCGGGAGTTCGTCGAACAGTTGCTGGAGAGTTTCCGAAACGCCCCAGAGCCTTCCGAAAGCTCGTGTGCCGCCTATAAGAAGGTACGCACCGAGACCCGCGCGGCTGCTCCCTGGTACAAACACCGAGCGTTCGATAAGAAGCTCGATCGCATGCGGCGATTCGTCTGGTTGCGCGAAGAAATGCGCGACCTTTCGAGTCGCATGTACTACCTCATTCGCAAATACGTCTTGGAAATTGCCGAACGGCGCGGCCTTGGCGACGATATCTTTTTCATGACCTATCCCGAGATTCTCGCCGACGACCGATCGAATATCGAGCGCAACCGCGAGGTCTATGATTCGTACCGCAACTTTGCCGCTCCGAACGAGATCGGCGCGCGTTTCAGCTACGATAACGACGCACCTGCGGAAGGCCTAACCGGGATCGCGGCGAGTCGAGGCCGCGTCACAGGGCCTGCCCGCGTGGTGCGGACCGTGGAAGAAGCGCTCACCGTTGAGCGCGGCGCGGTAATGATCTGCCCATTCACCGACCCCGGCTGGACACCGGTGCTTGAACGAGTGGCGGCAGTTGTGACCGAGACCGGAGGCATGCTGTCACACGCGGCGATTATCTGTCGTGAGTACGGTATTCCCGCGGTACTGGGCGTTGAGCGCGCTACCGAACGTATCCCCGATTACCGGGAGATTCTTGTCGATGCCGACAGAGGGTATGTCAGTGTGGTGGATTGAACCGTTGCGTGTATTATGGCTCGCATTCCCGGTGATGCTGGCCGCCGGTGTCCACATCATCGTAATCAAGAAGAACTGGCTCGCGTTTCTCAAACGCCCGCTGGACGGCGGGCGGACATGGCGCGGCGTGCGCGTTTTCGGTGACAACAAAACCGTTCGCGGAGCGCTTATCATGATAACGGCGGCAGGCTTCGGCATGTGGCTGCAGGGCATCGTTCGGCTGCCCTCACTCGAGTACTTCGATTACGGGGAAACCAACCTCATAGCCGGGGGATCGCTACTCGGACTTGGATTCGTGCTCGGTGAGTTGCCGAACAGTTTTCTCAAACGCAGACGTGGGTTTGCCGCGGGACAGCACGCCGGCCCGTTTTTCGCCTTCCTTGATCAAGTAGACTCCGTCATCGGCGTCCTGCTGCTCATGTATGTCATTTGGACACCTCCTTTGCGGGTGTGGCTGTGGGCCCTGGCTTTGGGCTCCGGAGTTCACATTGCATTTAACTCTGTGTTCGTCTTGCTTGGGCTGAAGACGAGCGTTTTCTGAAGGAGTATCATAGATGGATGCAAATGCGCGGTATGAAGTTTCCGAGCTCGATCCACCCCCGGAGGCACTTGGCCGGCCCGATCTTCACTTGGGCGCTGTTTCCGACGCCGGCAGTGTCGGTGCTCGATGCTCGTTGTGGTGGCAGCAAGCGCCGCAGTTGCCCGGCGAACGTGTGGGTCTCCTCGGCCACTTCGAGGCAGAGGATCACGGCGCGGCTTCGCTGCTTATCGAACACTCGTGCACTCGGCTCTCGTCCGAGGGATGTAGTCTGGCGGTCGCACCGATTGACGGGGACGTCTGGCATCGTTACCGCCTCGTTGTCGAACGGGGCACCGAACCGCCGTTTTTTCTCGAACCGAATACCCCGGATTCATGGGTAGACCACTTCACTTTGAACGGTTTCTCCGTGATGGCGCGTTACCTCTCCGCTGCGACCGACGATCTGGACGGCGCTGTGCTGCGAGCCGAGCGGCACAGCGCGCGGCTACAGGCTCAAGGCATTCAGTTCCGACATCCGGATCTATCGCAGTGGCAGGACGAGCTGCGCCGTCTCTATCCGCTCATTCTGGAGGCCTTTCGGAATCAGCTGCTATTCAGCAGTATCGATGAGCAAGAGTTCGTGGAACTCTATCAACCCATCCGCCCGGTTCTGCGTCCTGAACTGATGTTCGTAGCCGAACACAACCGACAGCCCGTAGGCTTTCTTTTCGCAGTTCCGGATATGCTGCAGAGTCGGCGCGGCTTTATCGACACCGTGATCATACAGGTCGTAGCCGTTCACCCCGCGTATGAGCGCTACGGAATGGGAACATACATGGTTCAACGCGCCTATGACGCGGCGCGGGACGGCGGGTTTCGACGCGCAGTTCACGCTCTTATGCAGGAAGGCAAGGCCTCGGCTCGTCTCACGCAACGATACTTCAAACAGAGAGTAATCCGGCGATACGCGCTGTTTTCCCGCCGTTTGCAACCATAGGAGGCGACCCGGATTGACGAAGAAGGCGTTGTTACGAGCTTTTTTTGAGCTCACCTCCAGTCGCGGAGTCTCGTTTGTATTGAAGTCGTTTACGCGCTCGAGCTTGAGTCGCGTCTTAATTCCAACCTGTGTACGAACCTTCTCGGTTGACACCACGGATATGGAACGCCCACCCGCTTCTTACCGCAGTCTGCAGGAGCTGTTCACCCGCCGACTGCGCGACGGAGCACGACCGATAGACCCGGATCCCGACGCAGTCGTCAGTCCGGTTGATGGTACGTTATCGAGTTGTGATACGATCACCGCGGAACACACCTTTACCGTCAAAGGACAGAGCTATAGCCTCCTGCAGATGCTCGGCGATGCAGAAACGGCGCGCCCGTATCGCAACGGGCATTATCTTATCGTGTATTTGAGTCCGCGCGATTACCATCGGATCCACTGTCCGATCGGTGGAACAATCGTGCGCAGGCGGGAACTTGGCCGCAATTCCCATCCGGTCAATGCTACCGGGTTGAGATGGGGAAACCGTCCGCTATCGCGAAACCATCGAGTAATTACCGAGCTCTTCGTTCGCGAGAAGCGAATTATGCTGGTAATGGTTGGCGCAATCTGCGTGAACACCATCCGGATCACCTCGAACACTACCGAACCTTGCAAAGGCGAAGAATTGGCCTACTTCTCGTTCGGTTCTACGGTTGTCATGCTATTCGAGCAGGGCAGTTTCATTCCGGAGCCCGCAATCAAAACACCTCAAGCGGTGCGAATGGGTATGCGCCTCGGGGTGCTGTGCCCATGACCATAATCACGCACGATCGGACCGCCGAGACGCTCGTCCGGTGTCCGGGCGGCCGGCGAAACGAGGCAAAGCGATGAAGAATGAGCTATTGACCATTGAGGATGCCCTTGCTTTGGATATCAGGGGCATACGCGGGCTTTACAAGAGATGCGGCAACCCGGCACTGACGAATCTGCTCCGTTTGCTCGAGTTCGACAAGCGTTTCGTCCGTGCACGAAGCGCTGTAGTGTGGGATGAAAAGAACAACGAATACCTTGATTTTCTCGGCGGCTACGGGGCGTTGAACGTCGGGCACAATCATCCGCGCGTACTTGAAGCCTTGAACAAAGTCACAGACGTGCCGGGGCTTATTCAAACGTCCCTCCCCCCTGTGGCCGCAGCCTTGGCGAATAATTTAGCTGCCGTCACGCCCGGCGAACTGCAACGCACGTTTTTCTGCAACAGCGGAGCCGAGGCAGTCGAAGGGGCCCTCAAGCTGGCGCGGGCTGCGACCGGACGGCCGGCTCTCGTGTTCTGTGACAACTCCTTCCACGGAAAGACGATGGGCGCCCTCTCGGTGACCGGGAGAGAAAAATATAGAAAGCCCTTCACACCACTGGTGCCGGACTGCCATGCCGTCCCCTTCGGAGACGCCGACGAACTCGAAATTGCGGTCAAGCGTCATAAGCCTGCGGCATTCATCGTGGAGCCGGTCCAGGGTGAAGGCGGAATAATCGTACCTCCGGCGGGATATCTCGCTCAGGCGAGTGATATCTGCAAGCGTTACGGCACATTACTCGTTGTGGACGAGATCCAAACCGGCTTCGGTCGTACGGGCAAGATGTTTGCATGCGAGCACGAAAACGTCACACCGGATGTGATGTGCATGGCGAAATCTCTCGGCGGGGGCATATTACCGATTGGAGCATTCATCACCACCGACGCTCTCTGGAAAAAGGCGTACAGCGGAATCGACAGAGCGACGCTCCATACCTCCACGTTCGGGGGTAACAGCATGGCTGCAGCAGCGGGCCTGGCCGCTCTGGAAGTGATCTTGCAGGAAGATCTGCCGGCGGCCGCGCGCGAAAAAGGGCGGTTGTTACTTGAGCTGTTGAAGGCTCTGCAACACAAGTTGCCGATCATTCGCGAAGTCCGCGGGCAAGGGCTGCTTATCGGGATTGAGTTCAACCAACCGCCACGGCTCGTGAACACCGCAAGTTTCGGCATAGCGAAGAGGCTGTCGCATGAGTTCATCGCCGGCCTGGTCGCATCCGAACTGGTCGGCCGGCACCGCATCATCACTGCCTACACCCTTAATAATCCGAACGTCATTCGGCTTGAACCGCCCCTCACCGTCTCAGAGAAACAGCTGTACGTCGTCACTCAGGCGCTGGAACACATTCTATCAACTCACAAGGGGTTCTTCAGCATCGCAACTTCGCGTTCGAAAGCCTATCTCAGAACACTACTGGAGTAACGAGCCCGTAGGAAAACCATCACGACAGAAATACACCACCGCCCGGAGCACCAAGAAACAACGAAAACGGGTTGCTGAGGCC
>SLBH01000071.1 GCA_007126415.1 Spirochaetales bacterium | reverse complement strand
TGCGCGCTACATGCGCTCGAGGAACGGCACGTCTATCAGGCGCAGAGCGTTCGCGATCACCTGCCGCACCGCGAGCGCGAGCGCGAGGCGCGCGCGAACCTGCTCGGGACTCTCGGCGCGCAGCACCGGCACCTCGTGATAGTAGCCCGAGAAGGCTTTTGCGAGCTCGTAGACGTAGGTGGTAACGACGGTGGGGTTGAGTCCCTCGGCCGCCTGCGCCACCACCTCGGGAAAGACGGCAAGTTGCTTAACGAGTTGCCACTCGTCGGCGTGTGCGAGCAGCCCCGCGAGGTCTTCCGGCAGCGACTCGGCGCTCGGCGGCTCGATTCCGGCGGCCTCCGCCTTGCGCAGAATGCTCGAGATGCGCGCGCAGGTATACTGTAGGTACGGGCCGGTGTTGCCGTTAAACGAGAGCGAGGCGGCGGGGTCGAACACCATGTCTTTGTTTGGGCTTGTCTGCAGGAGAAAGTAATGCAGCGCGCCGAGCGCGATTCTCTCGGCGGTACCGTGTAGATCGCTTATCTCGTCCTCGCGCGCCTTCGAGGTGATCTCGCTCACCGCCATCTCGTTTAGTTTGTCGAGCAACAGGTCGGCGTCTACCACGGTCCCCTCGCGCGACTTCATCTTGCCTTCCGGCAGGTTCACCATCCCGTACGAAAGGTGATAGAGGTTGCGAGCCCAGTTGAAGCCGAGGCGCTCGAGTACCGAGAACAGCACCTTGAAGTGATAGTTCTGCTCCGAGGCCACGACGTAGATCATGCGCTCAAACGGCCAGTCGTGGTGTCGCTGAATCGCGGTGCCGATGTCTTGAGTAAGATAGAGCGAGGTGCCGTCGCTACGCAGCAGCACCTTCTGGTCGAGGTCGATATCGGTGAGGTCCACCCAGACCGAGCCGTCCTCGGCCTGATAGAACACACCGCGCTCGAGTCCTTTGAGGACTTCATCACGCCCGGCCTTGTAGGTCTCGCTCTCGAAGTAGATTGCGTCGAAGCCGACTCCGGTACGCTTGTAGGTCTCCTCGATACCGTCTATCGCCCAGCGGTTCATCTGTAGCCAGAGATCAACCGTCTCAGGATCGCCCTGCTCCCAGCGCTGCAACAGTTCTTTGGCCTGACGTTCGGCATCGGGCTCCTCGGCTTCCCATTGGCTGTAGCGCACGTAGTAGTCGCCCACAAAATGGTCGGACTTTGTGCCCTCGGACTCGGGCGTCGCACCCTCGCCGAACGTGCGATAGGCGAGCATCGATTTGCAGATATGCACGCCGCGGTCGTTGATAAGGTTCACCTTGCGGACCTCGGAGCCCGCAAACTTCAGAATGCGCGAGACGCTCTCGCCGAGCGCGTCGTTTCGCAGATGCCCGAGGTGCAGCGGCTTGTTGGTGTTGGGGCACGAGAACTCCACCACGGTGCGAACGCCGTTCAGAGTATCGGCGCGCCCGTACTCCTCGCCGGCCTTGAAGACCTCCGCCAGCGCCGGCTCGATGAGCTGATCGCGGTTCAGCCGCAGATTGAGGTATCCTCCGGCGGTTTCGGCGGTTCCGAGTTCCTGAGCGGCCGCGGCGGCGTTTACGCGCTCGCACAACTGCGCCGCGATCTTCGGCGGGGCGTTTCGAAGCACCTTTGCGTACGGAAAGAGCGGTAACGCGAGATCGCCGAGCTTCTCCTCCGGCGGCGTAGAGATGACCAGATGCGCTCCATCGATCTGCTCCGGGTCGAGGTTATACTCCTCGCGCGCGAGCTCTTTGAGCTCCTCGAGCACCAGATCGCGCCACCGCCCTTTGATCCTCTGCATCGGCTGCATCGCTTGTTGCATCGCTCTTCCTCGTTATGTGTTTTGTGGTCTACTCGTCGGTGTTTCCAGACGGAGCCTGAACAGCCGCGAGCATCCGCCTGTAGCCCTCGGGCCCTTCGCGCCGGTACGAGAACAACCCCTCACCGCAGCAGGTGCAGTTGGTGCAAACCGAGATCTCGGCCACCCCGGCGCGCTCGGCGAGCGCTCGGTTGGCGGTCTGCAGGTCTAGATACCACGCGCCCGCGCGCTGCACCGCGGACTCCTCGCCGAACTCGGTTTGGAACCCGCGCGCCCGCTCGGCGTCCACCTCGTAGCAGCAGGCCTGAATCGCCGGGCCTAGCAGCACGCTCACCTCGCTCGGCGTGCTTCCCCAGCGTCGGCACATCAGCTCGAGCGCGCCGAGCAGAATGCCGGTGCCCTTCCACCCGGAGTGCAGCATCCCGACGGCGCCGCGCCGGCGGTCGTGCAGATAGATCGGCATGCAGTCGGCCACCGTTACCGCGAGCAGGAGCTCGGGATCATCACCCACGATACCGTCGGCCTCCGGCCTGGAGCCCGCCCCACGCTCGAGCGCGTACGCGGCTACCTCCTCGGCTGTGAGCACCTCGCGGGTGTGCTCCTGCTTCACCGAAAGCAGCCGCTTCCCGGCCGCCCCCGCCGCCGCAAACACCTGCCCTCGCGGGTCTCCCGCCGGTGTTTCGCCCGCCGGTGTTTCGCCGCCGGCCCCCGGCGCATGCAGCGGCTCCTGCGGCTTCATATCGCCTGCGGCCGCGCAGGTGAGAAATGCCGGCGCGCTGAACGGAAGTCTCTCCACCGCCGTGCGTGCCTCGATCGAAAAACGTGATACGCGGGTCTGCTGCGCCTTCGGCATGTGCGCCGAATCATACAGACTGTCTGAACCGTCGTCAACTCCGCGGCGCTTCAGCGAGCGCAGGCGGCTCGGCTCTACGCCGAGGCATTGCGCGCCGTCATCCCGCCCAACCTTATCGAGTTCCCGGTTCATGGAGTACGCTACGCCTTTCCGGCCGAGATTGGTCCTCCGGTTTGCGGTATGCCGACGGCTCATGCAGCGTCACCACTTAACTCACTCATCGTGGGCGATGAGCCACTTCCACCGGTTTGGCCGGACCCGCACGGCAATCTAAATGGTGTGACGGTCTCGCCGCTCTACAAATCGGTACCGTATGCGGCACGCCGCGACGAAAAATTGTATCAGCTCCTTGCGGCAGTGGACGGACTCCGCATCGGACGCGTGCGGGAACGCGCGGTAGCTACAAGCTTTCTGCAATCACGTGTCGCCCCCGACGAGGCCGTGGCGTGAACCAGTCCATCGAGATGATTGAGCGCGTTGCGGAGGCCCGCGCGACCTCCCGGAAACGAAACAGCGCCGCCGGGTTCGGAATCCCCCGGCGGCGCCGCACATTTGTAACAACCGAATCGGTGCGCGATGTCGCCTGCGCTTAGTTCTGCGTCACCTCCAGGTCTGTGACGATCCATTTGTTATTACCGCCGATTCCCGGAAAGTGCAACTCGTAGCGGTTTCCTGCTTCGAGCGCATCAAGCGTTAAGGAAACTTCTTTGGTATCACCGCTTCCTCCTAGCGTCGCCTGTACTATGTCTTCCAGCAAGTCACCTTCAGCATCGAGGGTCTTGAGCGTTATGTCACGCTCTCCGCCTTGTACACCGGACAACTCAACCGTGAAGCTCACCATAACACCACGGGAGCCCACGATCGCGCTGTCGAAGACAACCGTCGCGGAGCCATCAGATTCATAAATCCCGTCTTCCTCGTCCGAAGAAACGTCTTCGAACGCGGCTTCAGTCTCTTCGTCGCCGGTGATAAACGCCTGCTCGATGGCTTCTACGTCGGCCTCCTCGTTCTCTCCCGAACCGGAGTCACCTTCAGTCGTCTCACTTTCCTCGTCTGAGTCGGACTGATTGCCCTCATCGGCACCGTCGTCGATCGTGTCTTCCGACGACTCATCATCGCTGCCGTTATCGTTCTCGTCTTCGCTGCCGTCGTCCTCGGGAGCTTCGCTATCGAGTGAGGATTCAGTGTGATCCTCACTGTCCGACCCGGAGGAACCGCCGGAGCCGGCGAGCGGGTTCGCGCACCCGGATACGAACACCACCAGCACAATGGCCGCGATCATCAATACGATCTTTGTTTTCACGTTCTGCAGAGTCATGGGACCCTCCTTCATTCTATGTCTTGCACACTGTTTCTACGCTCACGGTGATCTCCGCTGCGTGTGCTACGGTTTGATCACAACAATAAATTAGCAATTTGCATGCCAACTCTTACGTACGCAGTTACTGAACCAAACCCCGACCGGCCGAACCGAGGTCGGGGTGTCGCTTGCGCACTCA
>SLBH01000087.1 GCA_007126415.1 Spirochaetales bacterium | reverse complement strand
GATTATCCGGCTTCTCAGATGTTTTTTGAGGACGGCGATATCGGCAATCTCGTAAACGTCGCCGGAGTTGCGATCCTCGCCGAGAGCGACCGACGCGAGCAGGCTGTTGAGTTCGTGCGCTTTCTGCTTTCGCGTTGGTCGCAGGAGTTTTTCACCGGCGAGATATACGAGTACCCGGTTCTCGAGGGCGTGGAACCCAATCCGCAGCTCGAGACCTTCGAGACCCTGCTCGAGGCCAGCCCGGAGCTCGATCTTGATGCGATGGAAGATCTCGACGGCACACTCGCGTTACTCCGTGAACTGGGGCTGCTGTAGTGCCGACCATGCCGGCGAGCGGGCGACGGCCACCGTGGTTCTTGCTGGTCGCCGCCTCGATCGGGGCAATCGGCGTGCTGCTGCCGCTTGCCTATCTCGTACTGCGGGCGTTTGAAGCCGACCTCCAGGCGGTACAAGCGCTCGTTTTCCGGCAACGCAACCTACGCCTGCTTTTCAACACGCTGACGCTGAGTTTCACGGTCTTGGTCGGCACAACGCTGCTCGCGGTGCCGCTCGCGTTCATCACGGTCCGGACCGATATCCGTCACAAGCGGTTACTCACGATACTCGCGACGCTGCCGCTCGCGGTGCCGGGCTACGTCATGGCGTACGCGCTGATCAGCCTCGGCGGTAACTACGGCATCCTCGCGCGCCTCACCGGCTTGGCGCTGCCGCGAATGAGCGGGCTCAGCGGCGCCGCCGCGGCGCTCACGCTCTACACCTATCCGTATCTGTTTCTCAACCTGCGCGCCGCGCTCGCAGGCGTTGACCCAAGCTACGAAGAAACCGCACGCAGCCTCGGCTACGGCCGCACCGAGATATTCTTCAAGGTTACGCTGCCGCATCTACGCCCGGCGCTTCTCGCCGGATGGCTCGTGATCGGGCTGTACGTCCTCGGCGATTTCGGCGCGGTAGCCTTGATGCGCTACGAGGTCTTTAGCTACGCGATATTCACGCAGTACCACGGGGCGTTCGACCGCGTCTACGCCGCCTGGCTCTCGCTGATGCTGCTCGCGATGACGGTCGGCGTGGTAGGGCTCGAGTGGCGCCTACTCGGGCGCACCAAGCTGTGGCGCAGCGGCAGCGGCGTGGGCCGCAAACCGGCCGAGGTCCCGTTGGGCAGGACCCGCCCGTTCGCAAAGCTGTTTGTGTGGCTCGTGATCCTTGCAGCGGTAGGACTGCCGGTTCTGATCCTCTCGTACTGGCTGTTACTCTCACCGCCTGATCTACGGCCGCCGCAGGTCGCGGCGTCGTTCGCCGCGTCGGCGGGCGCATCGGTGCCGGCGGCGGCCCTGGCGGCGCTGCTCGCGCTCCCGGTAGCGTACACCGCGGCGCGCTATCCGTCGGTTATATCGCGCACCCTCGAGCGCGCCGCGTATATCGGCTACGCGATTCCGCCGCTCGCGCTCGCGCTCGCGATGGTGTTCTTTGCGTTGCGGTCGGCTCCGGCGCTATATCAGACCCTGCCGTTGTTGATTCTCGCGTACGCCTTGAACTTCCAGGCGCTCGCGATCGGGCCGATCAGAAGCGCGGTGCTGCAGGCCTCGCCGCGGCTCGAGGAAGCGGCTCGCTCGCTTGGACGCAACCGCGTTGAGGCGTTTGTGAGCACGGTTCTGCCGCTGTTGCGCCGCGGAATCGTTGCGGGCGGCGTTCTGGTATTCGTAATCGCGATGAAGGAGCTGCCCATTACGTTTCTGCTCGCGCCGACCGGGTACCGAACCCTCGCGATGAACGTGTTCAGCCGTACCTCAGAGGCGATGCTCGCGCAGGCGGCTCCGTACGCCGCGGCGATCGTGGTGTTCTCGGGGCTGTTCATCGGATTCCTGCTCAAGCACGAGGGGTCCCGGTAAGCAGGGGCGGCGCGCCCCGGCATAGAAAAGGAGTGTGATCGGCATGCAGGTCATGAAAATAAACGAGCTCAGCAAGACATACGATGAGGCCCATGGGCCGGTGGCTGAGCGCGTGTCGTTCTCGGTGCGCCCCGGCGAGATTTTCGGGTTGCTCGGCCCGTCGGGCTGCGGCAAAACAACGCTGCTGCGAGTGATCGCCGGGTTCGAGACCCCCGACAGCGGCGATATCCTGCTCAACGGCCGCTCGATCGGCAGCATTCCGGCCGAGCGGCGCGAGATCGGGCTGGTGTTTCAAGACTACGCGCTGTTCCCACATCTCTCGGTCGCCGACAACATCGCGTTCGCGCTGCGCGGCGTATCAAAGCAAGAGAAGCGCTCGCGGGTCGCCGAGACCCTCTCGCTGGTTGGCCTCGGTAGGTTTGGCGAGCGCATGCCGCACGAGCTCTCGGGCGGTCAGCAACAGCGTGTTGCTCTCGGCCGAGCGATCGCCGCCGGTCCGAAGATCATTCTCTTGGATGAGCCGTTCTCGAACCTGGACGCCTCGTTACGCGACGCAACCCGAAGCGATGTCCGCGACCTTCTCAAGAAGACCGGCATGAGCGCGATTCTGGTAACACACGACCAGGAGGAGGCGCTCTCGATCTCCGACAGGCTCGCGGTGATGAACGAAGGCCGTATCGAGCAGATCGGCACGCCCGAGACGGTCTACCACCGGCCCCGCACCCCGTTTGTTGCTCAGTTTTTGGGACGCACCAACATACTGCAGGGCACCGCCGGCGGCAGAGAGGCTGAGACTCCGCTCGGCCGCTTGCCGCTCGACCGCGAGGCGCACGGAGCGGTGCTGCTGTCGCTGCGGCCCGAGCACCTCGAACTCCTGCGCGAAGACAACGGTAACGCTCCGGCAACCGTATTGGTGCGTGAGTTCAAAGGCCACGACATCACCTACCGTGTCCAACTCGGCGGCATCGAGTACCTCGCACATACCGAGTACTATCGCTCGTTTCACCCGGGCCAGGGCGTACGGGTAGTCCCGCGCGCACCGGCGGTTGTGTTGCAGCACCGCACCTGGTGTACCACCGAGCGGGAGACACCCGAAGCCGTCGAGTAGCGTACCAAAGTGATCGCGAAATCGCGCGATTGCGACGCGCGGTCGCGACGAGATTTGTGTTCTGCGATATACTGCTCTATACTGTGATTATCGTGCGCTTGCGGCACCGTAGGCGGAGATACACGTGAACACCATCCGGGAGGAGCGGTTGCATGAGCGTCGGCAAAAAAGGCGAGGTAATAACGTTCAAGGTAGACGAGTCGCTCGCGCGGGAGTTGGACGGAATACCTAATCGCTCGCAGTTCATTCGCTCCGCAATCTTGAACGCCCTCGAGAACACATGCCCAGTGTGCCGCGGTGTCGGAATCCTCACGCCGAATCAACGCGAGCACTGGAACGCGTTTGCGGAGCACCACTCAATTGAAGAATGCGACGTCTGCCACGAGTTTCACATCACATGCGACGCCATAAGCGATCAACACGAGCTCCATTAGCACGCAACAACGTTTGAACAACGGAGACAGCCAATGTCAGAGGATGCCGAGAAGCTGCGTGACATAATCAGCCTAGACTCCGAGCTTAACAAGCTGCAGGATCTCGATGTTTTGCTCGAGCGAATTCTGCACGAAGCTCGGCGCGTACTCAACGCCGACGCCGGCTCGATCTATATCAGCGACGGCGAGAGCCTCACGATCAACTACGCGCAAAACGCTACGCTGCAGGCGCAGCTTCCGGAAGGCGAGAAGCTCATCTACAGCGTGTTTACGATCCCGATCAACAAAAAGACAATCTCCGGCTACGCCGCCGCAACCGGTAAGCCGGTGAACATCCCCGACGTGTATCAGATCCCCGCGAGCGCGCCGTACGGTTTCAATCCTCACTACGACCGCGTCTCGGGCTACAAGAGCACCTCTATGCTCGCGATCCCGCTTTCAACCAACCATGGCGACATCCTCGGCGTTATCCAGGTGATCAACAAACAGGACGATAATGGAAACGTAGTCGCGTTCGACGCCGAGGATGAGATCGTGGTAACCCACTTCGCCGCCAATGCTACCGTCGCGCTCCAGCGGGCCCAGATGACCCGCGCAATACTGCTGCGCATGATCATGATGGCGGAGTTACGTGACCCCAAAGAGACCGGACCACACGTTAACCGCGTCGCCGGCTACGCAGTCGAGATCTACGAGCGCTGGGCGAGAAACAACGGCTTATCGCAAGACGAGCTCGAGCGCACCAAAGACAACCTGCGCATGGCGGCAATGCTGCACGACGTCGGCAAGGTGGCGATCTCGGACATGATTCTCAAGAAACCGGGGCGTTTTAACGAAGACGAGTACGAGATCATGAAGTCGCACACGTTGCAGGGTGCGCGCCTGTTCGTCACCAAGCAGTCGGAGTTCGACGAGCTCGCGCAGTCGGTGGCGCTCAATCACCACGAGAACTGGGACGGCACCGGATATCCCGGGCATATCGACCTCGAGACCGGTGAGCCGCTCAAGACCGATGAAGACGGGAACCCGCTCGGAAAACGCGGCGACGAGATTCCGCTATTTGGGCGCATCGTCGCGATCGCGGACGTCTACGACGCGTTGATGTCGAAGCGCGTCTACAAATCAGCCTGGACCGAGGAAGACACCCTCGCCGAGATGCGCCGCATGTCCGGCACCAAGTTTGACCCTGAGTTAATCGATGTCTTTTTCAAGGTGTTACCAAACATCAAGACTATCGCTAACAAATACAAAGACCCCGACGAGATATACGAAGGGAGCAACAAGACGGCATGAAGTCACACGGCGCAACGCGCACATTCGGCCTTCTGACCAGCGGGGGAGATTGTCCGGGGCTCGACGCCTTGATCCGCGGTGTCGCCGACGCGGCCACCACCCGCTACAACATGAACATCATAGGCTTCGCGGGAGGCTTCCGCGGCCTCATCGACGGCGACGCTCACACGCTGAAGTCCGAGAACTTCAGCGGCATGCTGATCCCGGGCGGTTCAACCCGAATCGGGGACTCAACCGGGGCGGCGGCGCCGAGAAGCGCGGCGCTGCACGACGCCGCCGTTGGGGTCGCAGAGGCTGAAGCCGCAATCGATTCCTATCGCCGCTTCCAGCTCGACTGCATCGTGGCGATCGGAGGCTACGACGCGCTGAAGACCGCGTATCACCTCAGCCGCCACGGGCTGAACGTGATCGCGATCCCGAAAACAATCAACAACAACATCTGGTGCACCGACATCACCTACGGTTTTCACAGCGCCGTAGAGATCGCGTGCGAGGCAATCGGTCGACTGCACTCCACGGCTCGTAGCCATAACCGCATCATGGTAACCGAGGTGATGGGCCATACCACCGGCTGGCTGGCGCTGTACGCGGGTCTTGCCGCCGACGCCGACGTGATCTTGATGCCGGAGACGCCGTACCGCATCGAACATCTCCACGAACACCTCAAGCAGCGCGCCGAACGCGGAATACACCACTCAATAGTGGTGGTCGCCGAGGGAGCGCTGTCTGAGGCGCAAGGCCGAGAGCGCTTCAGCCCCGGCCGCTCGAAGTACCACCAATCCAATCTCGGTTACCACATCGCCGAGCAGCTCGAGTCCGTGACCGGGATCGAGACCCGCGTTACGGTACTCGGTCACCAGCAGCGCGGCGGTGCGCCGTCGGCTTACGATCGCATCCTCGCCACACGATTCGGCGCCGGCGTCGCCGATATGCTCCACGAGGGCGCGTTCGGCAGGATGGCGGCGCTCAAGGGTAACGACACCGCGCGGTGCCGACTCGCCGAGGTGGCCGGGATGCTTCGAAAAGTACCGCCACAGCACGATCTCCTGACCGCCGCACGCGCGGTGGGCACCTGCTTCGGCACGCCGCCGGCGTAGCCGCGACCGGCGGCGTTACGCCGGCTACGCCTCTTTGTAGGCCTCCACAAGACCCTCCATCGCAGCCTTCCCGTCGCCGAACAGCATGAGCGTGTTGTCGGCTGCGAACAGCGGATTCGCGATCCCGGCGAACCCCGGACTCAGGCTGCGCTTGATCACCACTACGGTGCGCGCTTTGTCTACATCAAGAATCGGCATCCCGGCGATCGGGTTCCCCGAACTCTCTCTCGCGCGTGGGTTCACAACGTCGTTCGCGCCGAGCACGATCACGAGATCGGTCTGCGGGAAGGCGGGGTTTATTGCATCCAACTCGCGGAGTTTCTCGTAGCTGATCCGCTCCTCGGCGAGCAGCACGTTCATATGCCCCGGCATCCGACCGGCCACCGGATGGATGCCGAACTCCACCGTAACCCCGTCGCGCTCGAGCGCCTCGGTGAGCAGCCGCACCGCGGTCTGCGCGCGCGCCACCGCCATTCCGTAGCCCGGCACAAACGCCACACGCCGCGCGGTCTTGAGCAGCATCGCGACCTCCTCGGCGCTGGTCTGCTTGACCTTGCCGGCGTAGAGATCGTCTTGCTCGACGGTCTCCACCGCCGCGCCGACTCCGCCGAACAGCACGTTCGCGAGCGAGCGGTTCATCGCCTTGCACATGATCTGCGTGAGGATGATTCCTGAGGCCCCGACAAGCGAACCCGCGACGATCAGCACCGTGTTCGAGAGTACGAATCCGGTGGCCGCGGCGGCGAGCCCGGAGTACGAGTTCAGCAGCGCGATCACGATCGGCATATCGGCGCCGCCGATCGGGATCACCAACAGGACGCCGAGCAGGCCGGCCGCCGCGGCGAGTGCCCAGTAGCGCCCGGTCTCGAGCGGTTCACGAATAATCATCGCCGCCGCGGCGAGCGCCGCCGCCAGCACCACGAGCTTCACCACCTGCTCGCCGCGGTAGCGCAGCGGCTTCTCGGTGACCAGCCCCTGCAGCTTGCCGAACGCCACGATACTCCCGAAGAACGTCACCGACCCGATCAGCCCCGAGGCGGCGGTCGCGATCGTTTCCTGCGCGCTCACCGCGGTAGCGGCGGCTTGCGTTACGCCCGCCGCTTGCGTTACGCCCGCCGCTTGCGTGGCGACGATGAAAACCGCTCCGGCGACCAGCACCGAGGCGGCGCCGCCGAAGCCGTTAAACAGCCCTACGAGCTGCGGCATCGCGGTCATACGGATTCTAAGCGCGAGTACCGCGCCGATCGCGGCTCCGAGCGCCAGCCCGAGCGCGATCAACTCGGCACGCAGTAGACCCTGCTCGACCAATGTAACCACCACCGCGAGCAGCATGCCGAGCGCGCCGACGGCGTTGCCGCGCACCGCGCTACGCGGATGCGTCAGGCCTTTCAGCCCAAGAATGAACAGCGCCGCCGCGAGCAGATAGGCCAGATGTACTTGTGCATCGCTCATTGCCGTTCCCTCTTGAACTTCTTCAGCATCCGATGGGTAACGAGAAACCCACCGACGGCGTTGATGGTTGCAAACACCAGCGCGAGAAAGCCGATTACGGTTGTGAACGTCCCCTCCCCGGCAGTGAGCGCGAGCAAGGCTCCGATGATCGTGATCCCGGAGATCGCGTTCGAGCCCGACATCAGCGGCGTGTGCAGAATCGGGGGCACCTTGGTAATGACCTCAAATCCTACAAACACCGCCAGCACAAAGATCGTGATCAAGCTTACCGTGTCACTCATCGCGCATACCTCCATACACCAACTCGCCGTCGCGGAGCACCGTGGTCGCGGATACTATCTCGTCGTCCTTCTCGAGCGCGGGCCGCCCGTCCTCACCGAGCAGCGTCTCAAACAGCGTGCTTATGTTCTTGGAGTAAAGCTGAC
This sequence comes from Spirochaetales bacterium, assembly GCA_007126415.1. Classification (GTDB taxonomy): domain Bacteria; phylum Spirochaetota; class Spirochaetia; order DSM-27196; family SLAA01; genus B1Sed10-166. Next base: position 6,957 of record SLBH01000087.1, on the reverse strand, counting down.
TCGCGGTAAACGCCAGGCTCGAAGGAATGTTCAGCGGACCGAGGACCTGTATCCCGTTGTGCTCAACCGTCTCGCCCGCTCGGGTGAGCTCACAGTTGCCTCCGCGCTCGGCCGCGAGGTCAATCAGAACCGAGCCGGGTTTCATCCCTGAGACCATCTCCTCGGTGACGAGCCGCGGCGCCGGGCGGCCGGGAACCGAGGCGGTTGTGATCACTGCATCGCTTTCGGCGATCACGCTCCTCAGTTTCTCGCGCTGTGCGCGGTAGAACGCCTCGTCCATCGCCTTGGCGTAGCCGCCCTCGCCTTCAGCCCCGGCTTGGGGAATCTCGATCTCGACGAACTTCGCTCCGAGGCTCTGCACCTGTTCCCTCACCGCCGAGCGAACGTCGTAGGCCGAGACCATCGCGCCGAGACGCCCGGCGGTCGCGATCGCCTGCAAGCCCGCGACGCCGGCCCCGAGCACAAACACCTGTGCCGGGATGATCGTTCCGGCCGCGGTCATCATCATCGGAAACACGCGCGGCAGACGCTCGGCGGCGAGCACCGCGGCGCGATACCCGGCGAGATTCGCCATCGCCGAGAGCGCGTCCATGCTCTGCGCCCGCGTGATCCGCGGCAGGAGCTCGAGCGAAACCGCGCTCACCCCGCGCTCGGCTAGCGCACCGATCGGGGGCGCGTTCGGGTCGTAGGGCTCGAGAAAGCCGATCACGAGCTGCCCTCGCGCGAGCGCCGCGATATCGGCCGCTACGCTTTCACCCTGCGAGGCCGCCGCGAAGCGCACCGCGAACAGTACCTCGAGCTGCTCGAGTACCGCTGTGCGCTCGGCAGTCACCTCGGCGCCGGCTTCGCGATACCGTTCGTCGGGATAGCCCGAGCGATCTCCGGCGCCCGACTCCAGCAGCACCTCGTGCCCGGCCTTCACCAGCTGCTTCACCTGCGCCGGAACAAGCGCAACACGTCGCTCGCCGGGGTGTGTTTCCTTCACCACTCCGATCTTCATGCGCTGTAGCTCTCCTCGTATCTTTTGCTCAGCGGCGGCCTCGAATCCCGAGCCACCAATCCTGATTATAACACTAGTGTTTTGAGCGGGAAAGGGCCCGCACTGCCGGCACTGCGGGCGGCGCCGCGCGTGTTGGATGGACGGAGTCCCGCGCGCGGGGCTATCTTAGAGGAAATCCGAGAAACAAGGAGAGTACGGAATGAGCCTCAACGGACGCAAAGCTCTTAGTTTTATTCATAACGACTTTGAAGACCTCGAGTACTGGTACCCGGTATATCGCCTGCGCGAGGCCGGAATGACGGTAGACACCGCAGGCGAGGTAGCCGGCGAAACCTACAAAGGCAAGTACGGCGTGCCTGCGGCCTCCGATATGGCGTTCGCCGATGTAGACCCTGCGCGGTACGACCTGCTGTTGGTTCCGGGAGGCTGGGCTCCGGACAAGCTGCGCCGATTTCCCGAGGTGATCGAGATCACCAAGAAGATGAACGCCGACGGAAAGATCATCGGGCAGATCTGCCACGCCGGATGGGTATTGATCTCGGCCGATATTCTCAAAGGCAAGCGCGTCACCAGCACGCCCGGTATCCGCGACGACATGACGAACGCGGGCGCGACCTGGCTGGACGAAGCGGTTGTGGTAGACGGTAACCTCGTCTCGAGCCGCCGCCCGCCCGATCTTCCGGCCTACCTCGCAGCCATGATCGAAACACTCGCCGCGCGGTAGGCGTCCCGCGCCGGGCCACGCGCAGTAAGCCGCGGCGGCCGCACCACGCGGCGGCCGGGCCACGCGCGGTAGGCGTCACGAGACCGGGGCGGTGCGCGAGCTACGCGCGCGGCGGAGCAGCAGCTCGGCTGCGAGCGCGCCGCTTCGAACCGCAAGCGGCATGCCGCCGCCGGGGTGCGCGGCCCCACCGCAGAAGTACAGCCCCGGATAGCGGCGGCTTCGATTGGGGTGGCGCGAGAACGCCGCCCCGACGCGATTGCTTGCAAGCCCGTAGAGGCTACCGCGAAAGCTCCCGGTGCGCTCGGCAAGCTCTGCCGGCGTGAGCACCTGCTCGACACGCAGGTGCGTCTCGAGGTCGCAGCCGAGCACGCGAGCGAGCTTGCCGAGCACCGCCTTACGCACCCGCCGGCTCAGATCGGCCCAGTCCTGGCCCCGGTCCGGCGGCGCGTTAATCAGCACAAACCAGTTCTCCCCGCCCGTAGGCGCGTCCTCAGGGGTAACGCGACAGCCGATATTGAGATACACCGTAGGGTCCACGCTCACCTCGGCAGCATCGAATATTCGCGAAAACTCGTCGCGGTACTCAGCGCTGTAGAACATGTTGTGCAGACCAAGCTCCGGGAACTCGCGGTCGAGGCCCCAGAGGAACACAATCGCCGAACTCGAGGGCTCGCTCTCGAGGTAGCGACGATACCAAGGCGCCTCGGTGTCCTCGAGTAGCTCACGGTAGGTGCGCTCGGGGTCTATGTTCGTAACTACCGCATCGAAGCGCCGCTCCTCGCCGCCGACCCGAACACCGCAGACCCGACCTCCGGCGGCCCGCCGGCCGGCGGCGCGCTCTCCAAGGTTCCCGTCGCGGTGCCCGCTTGAGTCGCGCAGGATACGCTCAACCGGCGCGCCGTATCGTAGCGTGACGCCGAGCTCACCCGCGAGCTCCGCGAGCATGCGCGGGACCGCGTAAATGCCGCCACGCACGCCATAGGCGCCGAACACCTGCTCGACCGCGCCGATGAGGTTGAAGGTCGCCGGGGCGCGGTAGGGATTGGAGCCGTTGTAGCTCGCGAGACGGTTGAACAGTTGTACGAGACGCGGGTCGCCGAGCTTCGCTTGGTTGGCGCGCGCCATGCTGCGAAACGGGTCGATCTGCAGCGAGCGCAAGATCGAGAACATCACCCGGGGCTGCAGAAAGGTTTCGAGCTCGTGCAGGCTGTTGTTCAAAAACACCGGGGCCGCGATCCGATAGAGACGCTCGCAGTATCGCAGGTACGCCTCGACGCGAGCGCGCTCAACGCCGAACACCCGCTCAGCCTCGCCCGCGAAGCGTGCCGGCCCGGCCGGCGCGCGGAACACGGTGCCGTCGCTGAACTCGTGGCGAAACACCGGGTCCAGCGGCACGAGCTCGAGGTAGTCCTCGAGCCGCCGGCCGGCCGTCGCGAGCAGCTCCTCGAAGACCTGCGGCAGGGTGAAGAGCGACGGTCCGGTATCGAAGCGGTAGCCGCTAAGCTCAAGCGACCCCGCCTTTCCGCCGGGGCCGGTACCCTTCTCGAACAGCTCTACCTCACATCCCCCGGCCGCAAGGCGCACCGCCGCGGCGAGTCCCCCGAGCCCGGCTCCCACAACCGCAACCCGCGGTGCCCCGTCGTCGCTTGAGCCGTTTGCGTCGCTTGCGCGCTCCGCCGCCCGGCCCGTGGGCATCACTCGTGCCCCGCGACAACGTCGCGATAGAAGTAAAAGCTGTCTTTCGGGACCCGGCGACAATCGACGTAGTCGCAGTACACGATCCCGAAGCGCTTGGTGTAGCCGAACGACCACTCGAAGTTGTCGATGAAGCTCCAGACAAAGTAACCCTTGAGGTTCACGCCGTCTCGCCAGGCGTCGCGCATCGCCTCGATGTGATCTCTCAGGTACGCGACGCGCCGCGGATCATGGCAACGCGTGCCGTCGGCGCTGAGCTCGTCCGGCATCGCGCAGCCGTTCTCGGTGACGTAGATCGGGATCCCGTTGGCGAGCTCGTTGAGACGCCGCAGGTGCCGATAGAATCCGCGAGGCACCACCGGCCAGCCCATATCGGTACCGTCCTGATAGCGAGCGCAGAGCCGAAAGCCCTCGGGATGCTCGGAATCGGCCGCGGCGACGTCTTCCCAGTACCAGTTTAGCCCCAGGAAGTCGATCGGCTTCGCGATCAGGCGCATGTCGCCGTCCTCAATCGGCATCGATACCTCGGGGTAGGCTGCAAGATGACGTTCGGGGTAGCTTCCGTGTACCACCGGATCGAGGAACATACGCGTCTGCAGATCGGCGGCGCGATCGGCTGCGGCGCGGTCATCCTCGCGTTGCGTCGCCGGGCACGGGGTCTGGGTGTTGAGTGTGATGCCGATCTCTCCGTCGTAGCCACCTGCGCGAAACGCCTCGAGCGCGAGCCCATGCGCGAGCATCAGGTGGTGTATCGCGCGGTACGCGCGCGGGCGATCGCGCTCGCCCGGTGCGTGCACGCCCTCGAGGTAGCCGAGAACCGCGGAGCAGTACGGCTCGTTGAGCGTGATCCAGCTCTTCACCCGATCGCCGAGCGCACGGTAACACAGCTCGGCGTACTCGGCGAAGCGGTAGGCGGTGTCGCGCTCCGGCCAGCCGCCGGCATCCTGCAGCGCCTGCGGCAGGTCCCAGTGGTAGAGCGTCACCGCGGGCTCTATCCCGGCGGCGAGCAGCTCATCGACCAAGCGCCCGTAGTACTCAAACCCACGCGTGTTCGGCTTCCCGGAACCGTTCGGCTGTACGCGGGGCCACGCGATCGAGAATCGATAGCGATGCAGCCCGAGTTCGCGCATCAGCGCCACGTCCTCCGGGTAGCGGTTGTATTGCTCCACCGCCTTCTCGCCGGTATGCCCGTGCACGACCGCGCCCGGGGTGGCGCAGAAGACGTCCCAGATACTTGGACCGCGCCCGTCGGCGTGCACCGCCCCTTCAACCTGGTAGGACGCGGTTGCCGCGCCCCACACGAAATCGGCCGGAAGCCCGGCGGTGATTCGTTCGCTCACTCTGTTCCCTCCGTCTCCATACGATTCTCATGGATGAGGCGCTGCAGATCACGATGGCGACGTGAGCCGAGAATCTCCTCCGGCTCGAGCAGCGTATCGTTCGGTATCTCCGGCCCGATCAGGCCGCGGTCGAACTTGAGTAAGAGAACGCGCCTCACCGAGCGGTCGATGCGCTCCTCGCTGAGCCTGCCGTCTTCAACCGCCGCGAGCACCGCCTGATACGTCGCGGTGGGGCTCGAAGGGCGCAGGATGATGTCGACGCCGGCCTCGAGCGCTCGAATCGCGATCTCGCCCTCACCATAGCCACGCAGCGCACCCATGGCAAGCGAATCGGTGATCACAACGCCGCTAAACCCGAGCTCGTCTCGCAGTACCGCTTGAATCACCTCAGGAGCGATCGTAGCCGGACGGGCGTCGCCGGTGAGCGCCGGGACCGCGATATGCCCGGTCATCACCGCGTCGGCGCCGGCCGCGATGCCGCGCAGAAACGGCGGCCACTCCACCGCCTCGAGCCGTTCGCGGTCGTGATGCACCACCGCGCGCTCGTAGTGGGTGTCGACCGCGGTATCGCCGTGCCCGGGGAAGTGCTTGAGTACCGCGCTGACGTTTTCGCGCTGCAGCCCGCGCACCGAGGCCTCCACCATCGAGGCGACGAGCCCCGCGTCGGCGCCGAAGGAGCGCTCGGCTATCACAGGGTTCGCGGCGTTGGTGTTCACATCCGCGACCGGACCGAAGTTCATCGTTATCCCGAGCGCGCGCAGCTCGCGGGCGGTGAGCTCGGCGGCGGCCTCGACAAACCAGGGATCGCCGAGCGCGCCGAATAGTTCCGCATCCGGCAGCTCGGTTGCGCCGAGCCGCCCGCTCTCGCTCAAGCGCGAGACGCTTCCGCCTTCCTGATCGGTCGCGATTATCAGCGGTAGCTCCGCGGCGGCCTTCAGTTCCGCGATATATTCGAGCACTTGCTCGAGCGTATCGATGTTGTTACCGAACAGCATCACCCCACCCGGGCGCACGCGCTCCATCACGCCGTGCTGCTGCGAGCCGAGCGTCCGCACCGGTGAGCCGTCGGGGTTGCTGTGAAAGCCGAGCATAAACAACTGCCCGACGCGCTGCTCGAGACTCAGTGACGACAGCGTTTCTTCCACAGCGTCCTCACGCTCGAGGTATCGGAGAATGCGCGCCGCCGTGCGCTCCGAGAGCTCGGCGCGGGGTGGGCGATCGAGAACTCGCGCAGCGTCCTCGGTCGGCGCCTCGCGTGGCTCCGTTTCGAGCTCGGGTGCGCTCGCGCAGCCGCCGAGAAGCGCCCCCGCTGCGAGCGCTGCAAGCGCCGGAAGCGCGAGACGGTTACACGGGTATAGTAGTTTTACGACGGCAGTGTATGCAAAACTAGACGATAGCATCGGTCCCATATTGACCCGGCGCCGTATCAGGCGTATAATTCCATTACGGTTAGTATTGTAACCGCGTAGCTGGGTTTTGTCCGGATTTGGCACCGATATTGCGGTATAGTCTGGGCCAGTGCCTCTGGCGAAATATCTGCGGTTGTAGGACAGACCGGAAATGAGCGAACCCGTCACACAGCTTATAAAACAGAAACTTAGGGACTCCGTCAACAAGCATATGACGCTCGGCGCTACCGTCTCGGCGGACGAACTCGAGCGCGAGGCGCTGCGTAAGGCCATTCATATGTTGATAGCGGTAGTGCCGGTCCTCACCGGCCTCGTGGGCGCTACCGTCACACTCGCGCTGCTCGCCGCCGGAACGCTGTTCTACACCTATACCGAGATCGTCCGCAGCACCGGCCACGAGGTGCTGTTCATCTCGCGCGTCACCAGCTTCGCCTCACGCGAGCGCGACCGCGGGGGCATCACCCACGGTCCTATCACGCTCGCGATCGGTGCAATGCTCGCTCTGCTCCTCTACCCCGAGCCGATTGCGGCTATCGCAATCTACGCCCTCGCGTTTGGCGACGGGTTCGCGAGCCTCACCGGGAAACTGTTCGGTATACATGAGCTGCCGGGAACCGGGGGCAAAACCGTAGAAGGCAGCAGCGCCTGCCTCGTCGCGGTCACGGTCTCCACCTTTGCGGTGAGCGGCATGCTGCGCGAGTCGCTGTTGGTCGGCATCGTTGCTATGTTCGTCGAGATGCTTCCGACCCACGACTTTGACAACCTCGTGCTGCCGGTTGGGGTGGGCCT
>SLBH01000225.1 GCA_007126415.1 Spirochaetales bacterium | reverse complement strand
GGCGTACTCGGAAACCTCACCAAAGCGCAGGCACCGCAGCACGTTGTCCCGGCGGTGCGAGCACTGATCGCCGGTGGGTCGTACTTCGAGCTTCCGGCCGACTGCGAGCACCAGTCGGCCTGAGAAACTGCGAGATCGCGCCTCATCTTGCCCATTTCGCACACCGAAGCGCCGAGCCGGAGAATCCGTACCGGCCCGATAACCTCTAAACCGCCGATACGCCGCCGATCTCTTGAATAAGCTTGTAGGCGATGTTCCCGGACGAAAGGTTCGGAAAGATCAGCGTGTTGGTCTTTTTGCCGATCAGGTCGCTAAACGGGTAGTTGGTTTCGAGCTTTCCCGGAAGCTCGTCGCTGTGATAGCGCAGCGCGTCCTCGTCGGTGATATGCCGGTCGCGTGCGTTTGCCGGCGTCTGTGAATCGTGTTCTGTCGCCATAGTGTTGCCGGTTACCGGTATACACCAAAAAAGGCCGCCCGGGAAGGCAATTTATACCTCCGGGCGGCCAATTGGACGTTGCTTTGTGCGCGCCGGCTTCAGTCGCTCAACACGCGTTAGTTGTCAGGATCCCACTGACCCTCGCGCACTTCACCGTCACGCTCGGGAATCTCAAAGACCTGTCCCGGGTGAATCAAGTGCGGGTTATCGGGATCTCGCAGCACCTCTTTGTTGCGCTCGTACAGTCGAGGCCATTCCCACGGATCGTCGTACACGAACTCGTACTCAGCGATTCGCCAAAACGAGTCGCGTCGCTCCGGAATGAGTCGAACCTCGTAATAGCGCGGGAGCACATCCTTCTCGGTGTACATCGCGTCCATCTCGTCGAGCTTTGCAATGGAGTCGCTGAAGCGTTCGATGCTTTCGCCGTACTCCTCGTCGTCCAGCAGGGCTCGACCTTCGTCGTAGAGGTCTTGCGCCTCGCTGAACTCTTCATCGAAGAGATTGTGAAAATCGCGATCTCGTGCGCGATTCAGTCGTCGCTCGTTGCGGCTTCGAAAGTTCTCAGCCCGATACCCCTCACGCAACCGGCGAGCAGTTTCGATTGAGCGCTCGAAATACTCCTCGGCTTCCACCGAGTACTCGGCGGCCTGCTCGTACTCTCCGGCGTCGTATGCTTCTTGGGCCATTTGGCGCAGCTCTCGAGCGCGGCGGTAGTCCTCGTTATCTAAGAGGTTCTGGGCAGGAAGAAACGCCGAGCCGAGCACCGCCAAGCCAACTATTAAGGCTAGTGTCTTTTTCATCAGATTGGTCCTCCGCTATCGTAACCTAGTCGTCGTCTTCCTCGAGCTCGTCTTCGAGCTCGTCTTCCATCTCGCGCACCTGCCGCTCGGTGTCGTCTTCCTTCTCTTGAGCGCGCGCCATCGCCTCGTCGGCACGATCGCGCTTTTCGCGCGCAACATCGTACGAGGCCGTGAAGCTGTTTAGGGAACCCTCGAACATCTGGTACGCCGGCTCCCAGTCACCCTGCACCTCCAGCGCCTCGCCTTGTTCGTAAGACTCAACGCCCTGCTCGAACTCGGTACGAGCGGCGACATCGGCGCGAATGCCTTCAGCATCCGCCCTCACCTCGGCGATCTCCGCTTTCAGGCCACCGATCAGCTCGGCAAAACCGATCCGGACTACTTCTTCGTACAAAGCAATCGCGGAAATGTAACTCTCGGCTGCTGCATCCACATCTTCATCCATCAACGCTTCGGCTTCTTCGAAGTACTGCTCAGCCTCGGCAAACTCCGCAACCGCGTACTGGTCGAGCTCATACTCCATAATGGTAGTACGCAGGTTTCGAGCTTGCTCCTGTTCGGTCACCGGGATATCCGCAGGATCGGCCTCCTCGACCGGCTCCGGCGGAGTCTCGCACGCGGCGATAACCAGAACTGAGAGCGCTGCCAGCATTAGTAATCGGCGAACGTTCTTCATACTTACTCCTTCCACGATCGTGTCGCTTCTCTAATTACCCTACATTTTAGCATAATTTTTAATTTGTTTGTATGCGGTACACATCTTGGAGTATACAGCCAAACTCAACACTCCTAATATAATACCCTGCTGCGGAAAGTAAAAGCGAAACCTCGTATCCTCCATACTCGCTGCTCAGCTTCTCTCGGCGGCGAGCTCGCGGATCTTCCGGTACGGGAAGAACCCCGATGAATGCCCGTCGTTCCACTCGATCGCGATCGCGTAGTTGCCGATTGTCGCCACATCCTCGGCCTTGATATCGGGGCGAATGCGGCTCGGGTCGAGCTTACGCTCTCCGCTGAACTCGTCGACACACGAGGCGCACTGACAATTTGAGCGCAACGTGTGGTTGTCGAGAGCAACTGTTTCGCCGTTCTCCCAGTTCAGGGCGATCTGCCGTTCGTTGAACGCGATCTCCGGTTTCTTGATGCCTTCGGCCTTTACGGTGCCGAGCGCCATCATCGCACGATCTACCGCCTCTCGCACCGCGTCGTCCTGCCGGCGGTTCTCGAAGCTGCCTCCGTAACGATCGGGCGCCAGCGGCAACTCACCGAGCACCGGTATACCGTATCTCTCCGCAAGGCGCGCCGCACCCCCGGTACCGAACGGTTCGTGGCGTGTACCGCAGCTCTCGCAATCGAAGTACGCCATGTTCTCAACTACGCCGAGCACCGGAACGTCCACGCGGTCGAACATCAGGATACCCTTGCCCACGTCGGGATAGGCCAACGCTTGTGGCGTCGTTACAATCAGCGCGCCGTCGAGTTCAACTGCTTGGGTGATCGTAAGCTGAATGTCTCCGGTTCCCGGCGGCAGATCAAGAAAGAGATAATCGAGCTCGCCCCAGGCGACCTGATGCAGCAGCTGTTGCATGTAGCCCGAAACCATCGGTCCGCGCATGATGGCGGGCGAGTCGCCGAGCAAAAACCCGAACGAGACAACCTGCAACGGACCGACCGTGATCGGTATAATCATCCCGGCTTCGTCCTGATAGAGCTCAACATCATGCAGCCGAAACAGCGTGGGAACCGAGGGGCCGAATAGGTCTGCGTCCAACAGGCCTACCTTGTATCCACGTTCGGCGAGCTCGAGCGCTACCGCGGCCGCCACGGTAGACTTGCCGACACCTCCTTTCCCGGACGCAACCGCGATTAACGCCTTCACGCGCGTCAGCCCGCTCTTTTCCTGTTTCGGCGCCCGCGTCGGCGCACGGCTCGTCATGTTCACCTGCACCGACTCAATCCCCGGCAGCGCCCCGACCAGCCGTTCGGCGTCGGTCTTGAAGCGGTCCTTGATTGGGCACGCCGGGGTCGTGAGCTCGATATCGAACGCCACCGAGCTCGGTCCTATCTCAATATTTTGAACGAATCCGAGCGAAACTATGTCTCGCTGAAGATCCGGGTCTATAATCTCGCTCAGTGCGTTAAGCACGTCTTGCTGTGTTAGCGCCATTTACTCCTCCTGATGCACAGGTATATGTTAGGGTTTAGCATATCAGCGGCACCGACGGGGCACAAGACGAGGAACCGGCATGGCAGAGACGCAGCGAAATCCCGCGCAGGGATACTTCCAGGACACCGAGATGATTCGGCGCGTCGTGACCGAGCAGGATGGGCGACTGTTCTTCGCCGAATGGCTCAACGCGGTGCTCGGCGCGCTCCTGCTCGCGGCCGCGGCCGCGAGCGCGGCGCTGATGGAGCACACCTCGCTTGCACAGACGGTGCGTTTCGTATGGTTTCCTACTGCGGCACTCGCCACGGTGGTGGTGGTCGGCTCGTGTGCGCGGCGTGTTCTGTATGAGTCGTTCCCATTGTTTACGCAGCGTTTCCGGAAGTTCGTGTTGACCGAGCTCGGTGTGTACGCGGTGATCGCGGTGTTCGCGCTGCTACTCGCCGGTTCCGGCGGCTGGCGCCCAGGAGCCCCGCTGCTGCTCGTATGCCCGCACCTGTTTATTCTCGGCTTCTATACCGTCGGATCGCTGCAGTATACCGCGATCGCTACCGGGATAGTAGCAATCGGCCTGCTGATACTCGCTCCCGCTACCTTCGCGGCGTATCTCTTCGACGCCGTGATCGCGTCGGCCGCACTGTTCGTCAGCAGCGTTCAGTTGTACTACTCGAACGTCAAAGCCCCCCGCGCCTCGTTGCGTTGAGCTTGCCGCGTGGTTATGGCGGTGATTCCTACCGTTTTAGTTGACAGTCGTGGGCTGCTTTGGGACAATCATTGGCAAGGAAGT
>SLBH01000279.1 GCA_007126415.1 Spirochaetales bacterium | reverse complement strand
GGCGGTATCGAGTAGCGCTCGCGGTGCATGCTGTGATCCTGTACGCGCTCGCTGCGAACCGGGAGAAACGTCCCTGGGCCGACATGCAGCGTAACGAACGCGGTTTCGTGCCCGGACTCGCTCAGGCGCGTCAGGAGCTCCTGCGTGAAATGCAGCCCCGCGGTCGGCGCCGCGACAGAGCCCGAGACCTCGGCGTACACGGTTTGATAGCGCTCGCGGTCGGCGCGCGCGGCGGCGCGGCGGATATACGGCGGCAGCGGCACCGACCCGTGACGGCGCAGATACGCGACCGTGAGCGCCGGAGCAAACGCCAGCTCCACGAACGGAGGCTCCTTGGCCGCGACGGTGGCAACCACGCCGTCGGGTAGCTCGAGTTCGGTGCCCGGCTGTAGGCGTCGCGCACGCTGCACCATCGCCCGACAGCGGCTACCGGTAAACGGCTCGATCACCAGGAGCTCTACCGCGCCGCCCGCGGGCCGTTTACGCGCCTCCAGGCGTACCGGCTCCACGCGGCTGTTGTTGAACACCAACAGAGAGCGCTCCGGCAGCAGCCGCGGCAGATCGCGCACCGAGCAGTCCTCGAGCGTGTCGTCGGCGCGCGATACCGCGAGCAAGCGCGCCTCCTCGCGTTGTGCGGCCGGGTGCTGCGCGATCAACCGCTCCGGCAGCTCAAAAGAGAAATCGCTGGTCTTCATCGCGTTGTGTTCTCTGCAACCGGCCGTCGACCCCGGCTTCACCCTCGGCGGCCGAGCGCGGCGGGGGCAGACCAAGGTGGGTATAGGCGAGCGGAGTACAGACACGCCCGCGCGGCGTGCGCTGCAAGAAACCGCTTTGTATAAGAAACGGTTCGTAGAAATCTTCGAGGGTGTCTATCGCCTCTCCGATCGAAATAGCGAGCGTCTCGGCGCCGACCGGCCCGCCGCCGTAATGCGCGATAATGATCTCGAGAATGCGACGATCGTGGCGCTCGAGGCCGTACCCGTCGATTTGAAGCCGCTTGAGGCTATCCGCCACGATCTCGGCGGTGATGGTGCCGTCCCCGAGCACCTGCGCGAAGTCACGGACTCTTCGAAGCAGGCGGTTCGCGACCCTCGGCGTACCGCGAGCGCTTTGCGCGAGCAGGCGAAGCGCCTCGGGCTGCACCGAAACCTCGAGAATCTCGGCGGAGCGATGCAACACCTGCTGCAGCTCATCGACGCTGTAAAACTCGAGGCGAATCGTGATACCAAACCGGCTGTACAACGGCCCCGAGATCAGCCCGGCTTTAGTTGTGGCGCCGACAAGCGTAAACGGCGCGATCGGAATGCGAATTGTGCGCGCGGAAGGTCCTTGGCCAATCACCCAATCGATCTCGAAGTCCTCCATTGCGATGTACAGCATCTCCTCGATCGCGGGACGGAGGCGATGGATCTCATCGATGAAGAACACCGTATTTCGCGACACCGTCGTGAGGATGCCGGCGAGATCTTTGGGCTTCTCGAGCGCCGGTGCAGCGGTAACCTTGAACTCGGCGTTGAGCTCGTGTGCCATGATACCGGCGAGCGTCGTCTTCCCGAGACCCGGCGGGCCGTTGAAAAATACGTGGTCGAGGCTATCACCGCGGTCGCGCGCGGCTTGAATGAACACCTCGAGATTACGCTTGATCTCGGACTGACCCTGAAACTCGCGGAGCCGCGACGGGCGAAGGCGTGTCTCGTGCAGATCCTCGGCGCCGGCCTCGCTGCGGAGAACTCCGTCGTCATCGTTGAACCCGGAGCTGTGCTCGCCCGGCGAGTCGGCCGGTTGTGAGTCTTTATCGGAATAATCGCCTACTGAATGATCGCTCATGGTGTACTCAGTTTAGCGCGCCGCTCAACTCAGCGCGATAATCGCCCGCCGAAACGCTTCTTGCTCGCGCGTGGAATCGTCGAGCCCCTGCTGCTCGAGTTCACCCATCGCGCGCTCGATCGCCTCGCGAGCCGCCTTGCGATCGAAGCCCATTTCGTACAACGCAGCGACAAGCTCGGCGTTGGCGCCGCCGCCGTCCTCCGACCCTGCCGCTCGTTCGCCGGCGCCGGCGCTCACCAGTTTCCCTTGCAGCGCCAGCACGATCTTCTGCGCGGTCTTCTTGCCGAGCCCCGGTATGGTGGAAAGCCCGTCGAGATTGCCCGACTCCAGCATCGAGACGAAGCTGTCGAGGCTGGTGCCTGAGAGAATGCGAATCGCCTGTTTGGGGCCGATCCCGGAGATCTTGATCAGCTCGAGAAACACCGCCCGCTCGGCTTCGGTGGCAAAGCCGTACAGCGTCATAGCGTCCTCGCGGTGGTGGAGATACACAAACACACGAACGCGCTCGCGCCCGGCCCGCGCCATCTCGGCCACCGTCCCGCCGGAGGCCTCGAGCTGCCACTCAACGCCGCCGGTGTACAGCCTGAGCGTGGTGCCGATCGCGTGCGAGACCTCGCCGGTCAAGCTGTTAAACACTCACTCCTCCCATCGCGCTGCCGTTCCATCGCGCTGCCGTTCACGAAGAGCCCGCCAAACCGGCTTGAATGCGCCGAAGCCCCGCCGAGCTTTGCAGATGACAGATCGCGACCGCGAGCGCGTCGGCGGCGTGATCCGAGCTCGGCATCTGCTCGAGACCCAGCAGCACACGGACGAGCTCCTGCACTTGTTCTTTCTCGGCCCTGCCGCGGCCTACAATCGCGAGCTTAATCGCTTGCGGGGAGTACTCATGTGCCTGCACACCGGCTTGCTCGAGCGCGAGCAGCATTACGCCGCGCGCCTGCGCCACCGGCAACGCGCTCGAGACGTTTCGCGCAAAGTACAGCGTCTCTACCGCAGCTTCGGACGGGCGATAGCGCTCCACCACCCGCGTAAGACCGCGGTGAATAGCGTGCAGGCGTTCTCCGGTGGAGTCCGAGCTCGAGCTTCGAAACACTTCGTGGCCCAGGTGCCGGAATCGACCGCCCTGCTCGCCCACAACGCCGAACCCCGTTGAGGCAAGGCCCGGGTCGATCCCTACAACAACTCTCATCGCAGCACCATACCCGCGACGCCGACGATGCTCCGCGCGCCGCGCCGCTCTTGCGGAAATCCGTCGAGCAACACGCTCCGGGTTCCGCCGTCAACCGCCGTCACTCGTCGAGCTCGTAGTCCTCGGGGATCTCGATATTACTGGAAACCGTCTGGACGTCGTCGTGATCGTCGAGCGTCTCGATGAGCTTCAAGGCCTTGGCGGTCTTCTCGTGGTCTAACTCCACGGTTGCGTCGGGCACGTTCGAAATCTCGGCGTAACGGTGCGTAAAGCCTTCGTTCTGCATGAACTCGAGCACTTGATTGAACTGCTCGGGCGCGCAACTGACCTCGATTGAGTCACCGCTGGTCTCTACGTCGTCGGCTCCGGCCTCGAGCGCTTTCTCGAGCACCTCGTCCTCGCTGTAGCTCTCGGCGTCGTAGGCGATAATACCTTTGCGCTGAAACAGATACGAAACGCAGCCGTTCTCGCCGAGATTGCCGCCGCCCTTCGAGAAGATGCTGCGTACATCGGCGGCGGTGCGGTTACGGTTATCGGTCAGCGCCTCTACCATGATCGCGACCCCGCCGGGACCGTAGCCCTCATACACGATCTCGGTGTAGTCTACCCCTTCGAGCTCGCCGGTGCCTTTCTTGATTGCGCGGTCGATGTTCTCTTTCGGCATGTTATTGGTTCGCGCCTTTGAGACCGCGGTGCGCAGGCGCGGATTCGCTTCGATCTCGCCGCCGCCGAGACGAGCCGAAACCGTGATCTCTTTGATCAACTTTGTAAACAGTTTGCCGCGCTTGGCATCCATTGCGCCTTTCTTGTGGCGTATAGTTGCCCATTTACTATGGCCTGACATGTTATCTCCCGTTGTACGCTAAATGCTAAGTCTATAGATGAAAGCCGGTTACGATGACGACCAACGATAAGCTCTGCAAAACGCTACCATGCAGAATCTTACGCTGTCAATAAAGGCACTCTCGGCGTTCCGGGGCTCCGGCGCTCTCACAGAACACCGAAGCGGCCGAACGGGAAGTAGCGCAGCGTAATGCGCGCCCGCAGCCGCCGAAACGACACAACACCCCAGTGACGCGAGTCGAGCGAGCGCGCGCGGTTATCGCCGGCAACGAAGTACTCATCGGGCCCAAGCTCATACTCCGCGCCGGCTCCACCGAACGGAAGCATCGGGTCGGGCAACTCAG
>SLBH01000025.1 GCA_007126415.1 Spirochaetales bacterium | reverse complement strand
CTGACAGAGTATCTGCAGCACGGAGAGGTGTCCGAGTGGTCGAAGGAGGCGGACTCGAAATCCGTTGTACAGTTCTGCTGTACCGAGGGTTCGAATCCCTCCCTCTCCGTATCGTTGAGGCTCTGGAGAGATGGCCGAGTGGCTTAAGGCGTGCGCTTGGAAAGCGTATGTACCCTGACCGGGTACCGAGGGTTCGAATCCCTCTCTCTCCGAACCGGCTCCTTCAGTGTTGATGGTTAGGCCCTGTGCAATCGGATGCCGCCCAATCCCGTCAGGCCCGGAAGGGAGCAGCGGTAAGCGGTTGTCCGGTGTGCCGCAGATCGCTTGGCCGGAGCTGGAGGGGCCTTATTTTTTTCCGCCGCACTCAGCGGCGAGATGGTAGGCATGCAGTACGAGGTAACCGCTACTCGACGTCGGCCGCGAACCTTCGACCATCTCTACGGGCAAGAGTTTGTCGTCGCTACGCTCAAGAACTCGCTCGAGCGTGAGCAAATCGCGCACGCATATCTTTTCTCGGGTCCGCGTGGTGTCGGCAAGACCTCCGCGGCGCGCATCCTTGCACAAGCGCTCAACTGCCCTTCCGGCCCTACCGCCGAGCCGTGCACCGAGTATCCCGGAAGCGACGAGATCGCACGCGGTGAGTCGATGGACGTCATCGAGATCGACGGGGCCTCCAATACCTCGGTAAACGACGTACGCGAGATCAAGGAAGAGGTGCTCTTCCCGCCGAGCAACGCGCGCTACAAGATCTACATTATCGACGAGGTTCACATGCTCTCGAACAGCGCGTTCAATGCGCTACTCAAGACCATTGAGGAACCGCCGCCGTACATTGTGTTCATATTCGCGACCACCGAGGTGCACAAGGTTCCGGCCACGATTCGTTCGCGGTGCCAGCAGTTCAACTTTCGTCTCATTCCGATAGAGACCATCAAGGATCGCCTCGCCGAGGCCGCCGCCGAGCTCAGTATAGAGGCCGAGGACGACGCGTTGTTCTGGATCGCCAAGGAAGCGACCGGGTCGCTGCGCGATGCCTACACCTTGTTCGATCAGGTGGTGTCGTTCTCGCACGGGAGCATCACGCTCGAGATCATCCGTGACAAACTCGGGCTGATGGGGCTAGACCGCATGAATGAGCTCGCCGAGGCCTGCGCCGCCGGCGACGGCGCAGCCGCGCTCTCGGTGGCCGACGAATCGCTCGCGCGCGGGATCGCGGTTGAGCAGATGGTGATCGAGCTCTGCGAGTACTTTCGCAACCTGTTGTTCATTCAGCACGGGGTGTTCAAGGAGGCCGTACTCGGCTACCCGCCCGAACGGTTCTCGGAGACCGCGCGCAGCGCGTTCAGCCAAACGCAGCTCGAGTTTGCGGTAGGCGTGCTGCTCGGGCTGTATCGCGACCTGCGGTACTCGCTCAACCCGCGCTTTGAGCTCGAGCTGGCGTTGAGCCGTCTCGCGGCGCTCGGCGACTACATCTCACCGACCGAGATTCGCAAAGAGCTCGAGGCGCTGCGTACCGGCCTCAAGGCCGACGCACCCGCGCACGCGCAGGCCCAGGCGGCTGGGGATAGACCCGTGCACGCCCAGGAGTCCGGCCGCGCGCAGGGGAGCGCCGGAGGGCAAGACGGAGCGCAAGACGGAGCGCGTCCCGGAGCGCAGGGTTCGCGCCAAGGCGCCCAGGCTCGGTCGGGCGATAGTGCGCCGGCGACCCGCGCAGAGTCCGGGGCCACCGCAGCCGCCGGGGCGGCCGAGTCCGGCACCGCGCCCGGCTCCGACGGCAACCCGGCCGCGATGGTGCTCGCGCCGGATCAAGTTGAACGGATCATCGCGACGGTGAAGAAGCACAAGCTCTCGCTCGCCTCGGTGCTCGAGAACGTTCTGCGCTGGGAACTGCTCGACGACAAACTCGAGCTTGTGTTCGATACGCGCTACCACGCGCAATCGGTGAAGGACGAGCTGTCGGTGATCAATGAGGCGGTGCAGGCCGTGCTCGATGAGCCGGTGCAAACCGAGGTGCGGGTTGTGAAGCTTGACGAAGGTGAGCAGCAACGCCACACTGACGAGCGTGTGGAGATGGTGAAGAAGGTATTTCGCGGCGAGATCATCGGGGGGTAGGTATATGGGAGACTTTGATATGAGCAACATCAATCCGATGGATATCCTGAAGAACTTTCAGAATATCCAGTCGCGCATGAGCGAGGCTCAGGAAAAACTCAAGGCAATCACCGTCACCGGCACGGCCGGCGGCGATATGGTGCGCATCGAGATCAACGGTCAGATGGAGGTGCGGTCGATCAAGATCTCGCCCGAGGCTGTAGACCCCGATGATATCGAGATGCTCGAAGACCTGACGCTCGCCGCGTTCACCGACGCGGTCGCCAAGGTCAAGGACAAGATCCAGGAAGAGATGTCCTCGCTCACCGGCGGCATGAACCTTCCTCCGGGACTGTTCGGCGGCTCCTCCTGAGCCGCTGCTGCGCTCCGGGCTGCAGCCGCCTGCCTTGACGGCTGCTACGGCGTTTTAACCGTGACCGCACTCGACCGCTTAATCACCCAACTCGCACGCATGCCCGGCGTCGGCAAGAAGAGCGCCACACGCATGGCGTACTTCATCCTCGCGCAAGACCGGCGGTTCGCCGGGACGCTCGCGGATGAGATCGGCGGGCTACACGATCGCATTCGCCCGTGCTCGGTATGCGGAAACTATACCGACGGCGAGCTCTGCGAGGTCTGCGCCGACGCGCGGCGCGACCGCGCCGCGATCTGCGTTGTAGAGCACCCGCAAGACGTGGCGGTGCTCGAGGCTTCCGGTGAGTACCGCGGCACCTATCATGTGCTCGGCGGCGTGATCGCGCCGATCGACGGGGTGGGCCCCGAGCAGCTGAACATCGCGTCGCTCGAGGGCCGCGTTGCGAAGGAAGGTACGAGCGAGCTGATCATCGCCACAAACCCCACCGTAGACGGCGACGCTACCGCGCTCTATATCGCGCGCCTGTTCGCCGGCCGCGCGGTCACAATCAGCCGCCTCGCGCTCGGCTTGCCGGTCGGCGGCGACCTCGAGTACGCCGACCGCCTCACGATCGCCCGCTCGCTGCGCGGCCGCGTCCCGCTCGAGTAGTCACATCGCTGCGGCTCCCACCGCGCCGGCCTCGCCCACCGCGTCGGCCCACCGCGTGCGCATCCGCGGGTATCGGTCGCTCAGATAAACAACCCTGCCACGCTTACCATCGCCACCATGTAGAGAAAGGCCGCGATTATAGAATACTTCTTGGCCTCCTGCTTCACCTGCGTTCGCGCTGCAGACTCATCTACCCCTTGCTTCTTGAGGCGGGCGAGGCCGATCGGAAACCAACCGAAGCCCACCACAAGCATCACCGCCATTACCGACAAGAACCGAATTATTGAACTCTCAGGCATTGCTAAACCTCCGGGCGTATCGCGCTCGACGAAGAATCATTTTTTCGGAGCGGGTTTGAACTTCTTGTTGAGATACGGCACAAACAGATTCATGGTGAGCACGGCAAACGTTGTACCCTCGGTAAACTCGTAGACGCCGGGCGTTTGCCAGCCGTACCACCGCATCAGCATAATGATGAGCCCAACGCCGGCGCCGAAAATCAACTGGCCTTTCGGAAACTTCGGGGATGTCATTGGATCGGTGGCCATAAAGCAGGCGCCTAGTACGAGACTGCCGGCGAAGAAATAGAACAAGGGGTTATGGCCGGCGACGAGAGCAAGGACCAGAACCACCGAGAACGCGGCTGCCGGTATCCTCCAGCGTACGAACTTTCGGTAGACGAGAAACGCGAATCCGATCAGCAGCAGCAACGACGAGACCTCGCCGATTGTGCCCGGAATGAGGCCGAGAAACATTTCGTGAATTGGTACCCCTGCCGCCTCGCCGGTTTCCCGCAGTACCTCGAGCGGGGTTGCCGCGGTAGTCAAATCGAAGGGCTGACGCCACGGCAGAATCGAGTCCGGGAAAACAAAGAGATAGAACAACCGTCCGAACATGGCCGGGTTGAAGAGGTTCTTCCCGAAGCCGCCCAATAGCTGCTTTCCTGCGATGATCCCGAACGCTGCCGAGACCGATACCGCATACCACGGGGTGGAGATGGATACCGCCATTCCGAGCAGTAGCCCGGTGACCGCCGCGCTACCGTCCTTAACGGTAATCTTTTGACGGGTAAGCTTCTGGAAGACGGCCTCCGCGGCAACCGCTGCAACAACTCCCGCGAGTATCCGCACCAACGCCTGCGGACCAAAAATGTAGATAGACCACAGCGCAGCAGGAGTAAGCGCCATGAGCATCCCATACATCATTTTCATAGACCTATCCTCTTGGTGCCTTTATTCAGTGAATTGACGAGTATTGCGGTAAGTATAGTGCGAACCGGTTATGCTGTACAGAGCGAAACAACAAAGAGTTGTGCCGGACGGACGGTTGCGGTGTCCGACGGTCCCGCCGGCCGGCGAAAAACCTTGACAGCTCGCTGTGAACGGATGAGAATACGATGCGCCTTGGCGTACGTCTCGCGCGCACTCGGCCCAATAGCTGATGACCGATAGCTCATAGTCGAAAAAAGTCTTCACATTCATCTAATCGCGTCATCTCGGAGGGGGAGTTATGCTGTCTCGACGCCCGGCTCGCAGTGGCTCGCGACGCGGTCACACAAACGGCCGGCGGTCCGGCCGCGGACGCTTCGGTTTGGCCTTTAAGATCACGGTCGCTAATCTCGTGCTGGTGCTCGTTGCGCTAACGATACTCGCGGTTGTGGTCTCGGCCACCATTACGGACCGCATCGTCACGCTCAATCACCAGAATATGCGTCAGTCCGGCGAGATGATCGCCGATATCGTATCGTTTCAGGCCGATTATATGCGCGATCTAACCACTGTATACTCGCAGGAACGCGGATTCGTGGAGTCGTTGATTCAAAACGACCGGTCGCTCGCGAGCGACAGCTTCTGGAATCTCAGCGGCGTGCTGCCGTATGTGCACGCGGCGATGCTCGTGACCCCCGACGGCGAGGTGATCTCGAGCAGCCGCTCGGCGGCGGTAGGGCTCGATATCGGCGATCGCGATGAGGTGCGTGAAGGAATCGGAGCGCGACGCGGGTTCATCGCGCCGTACGTGAGTACCTCCCCAATCCCCAACGACGAAACGCTGGTGTGGGGCTTCTCGGCGCCGGTCTCGGATGAAGACGGCGAGCTGCTCGCGGTCTTGGTGACCTTGCTCAACGTCGAGACCTTCAGTAACACCTACATCGCCGACCGTGAGTTCGGCCTCGAAGGGTACGCTTTTGCGATCGACGACCGCGGTACGATTGTCCTGCACCCCGATACCGAGTTGATCGGCGCCGATTACAGCGAGCGAACCTTCGTGCAAGAGATGCTCGATAGCGTCGCCGCGCGCGGGAGTGTCGTGGTGCGCTATAGCGAGGGCGATGAGGACGCGCAACTGACCTTCGATACGATTCGACGGGTGCCGTGGCTTGCCGCGGTGAGCATGGCCGAGACCGATATGTACGCGCTTGCTCGCGAGGTGCAGATGCTGATCGCCGGGGTGAGCCTCGGCGCGATCGTGCTGCTTGTAATTGCGGCTACGGCGGTGCTAAGGATCATGGTGCTCCGGAGACTCAAAGAGGTTGCCGCAGGTATTGATCAAACGGCAACCGGAGATCTCTCGGTCAGGCTCGAGTCTCGCTATAACGACGAGTTGACCTTCCTCACGCAGCGGTTCAACGGTCTGACCGAGTCTCTGAGCCGATTGGTGCAGGACGTACGCGCGATGATGGAGCAACTGCAGGAGACCGGGCTCGACCTTACCACCAACATCGAGGAAACCGCCGCGGCGGTCAATCAAATCGACGCAAATATCGACAGCACGCGCAAGCAGATCGAGGACCAGACCACGAACGTGCACGAAACCTCGGCCGCCGTCCAACAGATGACGCGAAACATCGAGGCGCTCAACGGCTCGATCGGGCGTCAAAGCGAGAGCGTCGGCGAGTCCTCCTCGGCGGTTGAGGAGCTTATCGGCGGGATCGGCTCGGTGCGTGAGATCACCGAGCGTGCGGGCGAGAGCATTCAGAGCCTCACGCGCGTGTCGGAGACCGGACGCGAGAAGCTTGGGCAGGTTACGCAGCTCGTCGGCGAGATTACCGAGAGCTCCGAGAAGCTATCCGACGCCAACGAGCTGATCGCCAAGATCGCGGCCCAGACCAATCTGCTTGCAATGAACGCCGCGATCGAGGCCGCCCACGCCGGCGATGCCGGTCGAGGGTTTGCCGTGGTGGCCGACGAGATTCGCAATCTCGCGCAGATGGCGAGCAAGCAGGCCGGCGAGGTCAAAGGGAGTATCAACGAGGTCAAGAGCAAGATAGACACCGTTGCGCGCGCCTCCGAGGATACCAGTAGCGCGTTCGGTGAGGTCACGGAGGTAGTAACATCGGTGCACGGCGTTGTGGAGGAGATCCGGTACTCGATGCGCGAGCACGCCGAAGCCGGTCAGCAGATCCTCGAAACCTTGAGCTCGATGCGCGAGATAACCTCCTCGGTGCAAACAGGCTCCGACGAGATGACCGAGGGGAACAAACAGATTCTCAGCGCGGTCGCGAACCTGAGCGAGATCAGCGAGCAGGTTAAAGCCGCGATCGAGGAGATAAACCGCGGAACACGCGAGATCAATGCCTCGGTCACGAATATCGCCGAGCTCAGCAACAGTAACAAAACCGCGATAGAAGCGGTCATAGGCACCGCCGACCGCTTCACCCTCGGCGATCAGGCCGACGGGCAAGGGGGCGAGCGAACCGGCGAGCAGCCGAGCGACCGCGGCGAGCGCGACGACCGCGACGAGCGCGACGACCGCGACGGCGGCTAAGCCCCGATTTCGCGTGCCAACTCGGCGGCGGCCTCGGCGAGCACGCCCGGGAGCTCGGCCTCCTCCTCCGGGCTGAAGCGCCCGAGTACATGGCTGTGCACCGAGCCGCGGGCGGGCCGCCCGATCCCGATGCGCAGCCGCCGAAAATCCGCGCTGCCGAGCTTCTCTCGCACCGAGCGCAGCCCGTTATGCCCGCCGAGGCCGCCGCCGGCGCGTACCCGAACCGTGCCGAACGGGAGCTCGAGGTCGTCGTGCGCAATCAGGATTTCCTGCGGCGTGAGCTTGAAGAACTGCGCCGCGCGCGCAACGCTCTCGCCGCTTCGGTTCATGTAGTCGTCGGGGCACAGCAACCGAACGGTCTCACCCGGTCGCGGGCGATACTCGGCAAGCTGCGCGTTGAACTTGGCGCTCCAGCTGAGCTCAGCGGCAAACGGCAGGTGCTCGGCGAGCATACGCCCGACGTTATGACGCGTCGCGGCGTACTGCGCACCCGGGTTGCCGAGAAATACTACCAATCGAGCCATGATCGTGGGTCTCCTCGCGCATAAGCGCTTTTCGGTCGACGCCACTCATCGGTATACTATCGGTACCAGATGAACGACGACGCCGTGGTCTATCGATCCGCCTTCTCCGATCCGTTTCTCAACCTCGCGATTGAAGACTATCTTCTCCGCAATCGGCCGCTTCGCGAACGCGCTCTGCTGCTCTACGTGAACAACCCGGCGATCGTAATCGGCCGCCATCAGAACCCGTGGGTGGAGTGCAACCCCGAGCACCTCGAGCGCACGGGCATCGCGCTCGTGAGACGTCAAAGCGGCGGAGGGACGGTCTACCACGACCCGGGTAATCTCAACTTCTCGATACTCTGCGCGCGCGAGGAGTACGATCAAGATGCCAACTTCGCGGTTGTGATCGAGGCGCTCGCGGCCCTCGGCGTTGAGGCGCAGCGATCGGGGCGCAACGACCTCGTGTGCGGATCGTACAAAATCTCAGGCAGTGCCTTCAAGCATCTGCGCGAGCGTTCGTTTCACCACGGAACCGTTCTTGTGGGAGCCGACCTCAATACGCTGAGTACGGCGCTCATGCCGCCCGCGCTCGAGATCTCTTCGCGCGGCATCGCCTCGGTGCGCTCCCGGGTCGCCAACCTTGTCGACCTGCTGCCGGCGGAGGCCCGCGCGGCGGCGCCCCCCGAGCGGCTCATCGAGACCTTGAGTGCCCGACTGAGCGAGGCCTTCGCGAGGCGCTGGGCAGCCGGCGCGCGGGTCCACGGAAGCGCGGGTCCCCACGGAACTCAGCGGGTCCACGGAAACGCCGGCGCGGCGCCGAGCCGCGAGCTGAGCACCGCGTTTCTCGAGGCGCATCCTGAGATCACGGAGCGCGCGGCCGAGTACCGTCGGTGGGATTGGGTGTTCGGCAAGACGCCGCGCTTTGAGCAAACCGTAAGACGGTCCCCGGGCGAGCGGGCCGCCGGGGAGCGGGCCGCGGGCGAGATGCGCATAGAGGTTGAGCACGGGCGCGTCGCGGCGATCGAGGGCAACGGATCGGCCGAGGACATGCGGATAACGGAGTTCATCGGCACGGCGTATCGGCCGTTCGGTGTGTAAGGAGGTCTCGTTATGGAGTACAGAAGGCTCGGGAACTCGGGGCTGCAGGTTAGCCTGCTGTCGTTTGGTTCGTGGGTGACGTTTGGGAAGCAGGTCGACGAGCAAAAGGCCTACGACTGCATGACCGCCGCGTACGACGCGGGGGTGAACTTCTTCGATAACGCCGAGGCATACGAAAACGGTGTTTCAGAGACCGTCATGGGGAAGGTGCTCAAGCGCACCGGCTGGCGGCGCGACTCGTACGTGGTCTCGAGTAAGGTGTTCTTCGGCGCGGTGGCCGGCCCGGGCCCCACACAGCGGGGGCTATCGCGTAAACACGTGGTGGAGGCCTGCGACCAGGCGCTCGAGCGCATGGGGCTCGAGTATTTAGACTTATACTTCTGCCACCGTCCCGATCCCGTCACGCCGATCGAGGAAACGGTGTTCGCGATGAACGAGTTGGTTCGTCGTGGCAAGATCTTCTACTGGGGCACCTCGGAATGGCCGGCCGACGCAATAGAGGCCGCGCACGGCATCGCGCGGCGTAACGGCTTGGTGCCGCCGAGTATGGAACAGCCGCAGTACAACATGTTCTGGCGCGAGCGCGTTGAGTCTGAGTATGCCCGCTTGTATCGTGATATCGGGCTGGGTACCACAATCTGGTCGCCGCTTGCCTCCGGTCTTCTCACCGGGAAGTACAACGACGGCGTTCCCGCCGATTCGCGACTCGACCTGCCGCAGTACGAATGGTTGCGCAGGCTGTTGCTCGAGAAGCCCGATACCGCCGAGCGGCTCGAAAAGGTGCGTCAACTCGCCAAGCTTGCCGCCGAGATCGGAACCAATATGCCGAGCCTGGCGCTTGCGTGGTGCACCAAGAACCCCAACGTCAGCACCGTGATTACCGGCGCCTCGCGCGTCGAGCAGGTGCAGGACAACATGCGAGCGCTTGAAAGCGTGCCGCTATTGACCGACGACGTAATGAGCGCGATAGAGACGATACTGCAGAACCGGCCGGAGTGAGATGGAGATTGAACAGCGCTTTTCAACAGACCGCATCATGTTCCTCGAATCAAACCTGGCGAAGGAGGACTGCATTGTCGCACTTTCGCGGCTTGTTCAGCCTCAGGTGGGGCTCCCCCCGCAGGAGATAGCCGACGCGGTTCGGCGTCGCGAGGCGCAGATCTCCACCTACGTTGGACACGGCGTGGCTTTGCCGCACGCCCGTATGGAGTGGGCGCCGAGCTGGTCGATAGCGCTCGGCGTGAGCCGTGACGGCATGCAGTGGGATACCGGCACCGAGGAGCACACCTATATCGTGGTATTAATCGTGTATGCCGAGCTCGACCAGATCCAGCTGCTGAGCTCCATCGCGCGCCTGTTCTCGAACCCGCTGGTGCGCGAAAGCGTCATCGCATCGGAAACACCCGAAGAAGTGCTCGCGGCGCTCAAGCGCCCCGGAGCGCGCGCGCGCGCCACCCTTGAACCGGCGGCTCTCAGGGTGGCCGGCTCTACCGCGGAGCACGCCTTTGCGCTCGCGAAAGACACCTCATCGCGGGCGGTGCTGCTGCACCCCGACGGGCTCGGGACGCTTGAGTTTCTCGAACGCCGCGTGCCGAGTACGCCGCCGGTGTTCCTGATTACGCGTGATGCTGAGATTTACGACAGTATCGATTACGGTTTTGCAGACGTCATTCAGCTGCCGTTTCGCGGCCTGCGGCGGTCAAATGTCATCGAGATGTCGCTGTTGTTTATCCTGTCGAAGGGTGTGCTCGAGAAAGGCGATACCGTGATAAGCGTGTTCGGCGATAGCGAGGCGCGCTCGCTCGACAGCATCGTGTACACCGATATCGACCGCGAGTTCGCGGTGTTCTTCCAGTTGCAGTCTATCCGGCGGCCGCGCGATCTCCAGGAGGTGGTGTTCTCGCGCGTTATACAGATCGCGAGCGAGCTCGCCGAGGAGGGCCGCGAAGGTAAGCCCGCCGGAACGCTTTTTGTGCTCGGCGATTATCAGCGCGTCATACGCCACACGCAGCAACTGGTGATCAATCCGTTTCACGGCTACGACGACGACGAGTGCAACATTCTCGACCCGATCCTCGAGGAGACCGTCAAGGAGTTCTCGCGCATCGACGGGGCGTTCGTGATCAGCGGCGACGGAGTGATTCACTCGGCCGGCACCTATGTCCGCACCGAGGTCCCGTTCAGCGATATCCCCTCGGGGCTCGGTGCACGTCACGCCGCCGCGGCTACCATCACCGCGGTCACCTCCGCGGTGGCGGTGGCGGTCTCGGAGTCTACCAAGCGCATCAGCATCTTCAGTAACGGCGAGCGTGTAATGGTCTGGTAGCCCGCGGCGCGCCGCCGGGCAGCCGATCCGCTCGCCGGCTGCGCCGGCTGCGCACCGTGCGTGACAATTATTCTCGTTACGGTAAACATTGTCAGCTCGCCAAACCGCTGGTATAATCTCAGCAACAAAGGAGGCGTGGTGAGTAGCTATCACGTGGTGGTGATCGGCGGCGGCGGCACCGGCGCTGCGATCATTCACGATTTGCGTTTACGTGGCATCGAAGCCACCTTGGTTGAACGGGGAGAGCTGACCTCCGGCACTACCGGACGGCATCACGGGCAGTTGCACTGCGGCGCCCGCTATGCGGTCAAGGATCGCGCGATCGCGCGCGAGTGTATGGAGGAAACCTATATTTTGAAGCGCATCGCCGCCGAGTCTTTGGAGGCCAATTACGGGCTGTTTGTTGCGCTTACCGAGGAAGACGAGGAGCACGCGCCGGTCTTTATTCAGTCGTGTGTGGAGTCCGGCATTCCCACCAAGGAAGTACCGGTGGAGCACGCGCTCGAGATGGAACCCAATCTGAACCCGGAAATTAAACGCGCGATCATGGTGCCCGACGGTACAATAGACGCCTGGCGGCTCCCGCTGCAGTTTTTCGCGACCGCGAAGCACAACGGCGCACGCGTTCACACCTTTACACCGGTTACCGGGTTCACCTACAGCGGCAGCAACATCTCCGGCGTGCAGGTCTACGACCTCAAGACCCGGCAGGAGCGCACCATCAAGGCCGACCTCGTGATAAACGCAACCGGCGCCTGGGCCGGGCAGGTCACGAAGATGGCCGATGTCGAGATCCCGATCACCCCGGGGCCGGGCACGATGGTCGCGGTCAAAAAACGGCTCAACAACATGGTGATCAGCCGGCTCCACCCGGTCGGCGACGGCGACATCATCGTCCCGCAGCGCGGACTTTCCATCATCGGCACCACGCAGTACAAGACCGACGACCCAGACGATATCGCGGTCCCGGAGGACGATATCACCGAGATGTATCGGTGTGCCGATATGCTGATCCCGAGCTTCAGTAGCCGGAAGTATCACGCCGCCTGGATCGCTGCGCGCCCGCTCGCCGGTGCTGCAAGCAGCGTCGACGACGCGCGCAACCTCAGCCGCGACTTCAACGTGGTTGACCACGGCGAGCTCGACGGGCCCGACGGTTTGCTCAGCGTAATCGGAGGCAAGGCAACGGTGCTACGCGCGATGGCGGAACAAACCGTCGACGCGGTCTGCGCCAAGTTCGGCGTTACCGAAACGTGTCGCACCGCCGAAACACCGCTGCTGGCGCACCGCGCCTATTTCGCCTAGAACCGCCTGCACTATGTGGTGCCTGGAGGGATTATGTCACACAAGACCATTACGTTTTCCGTAAGCCGAAGTAACATAGATGAGGCCGGACAGGAGCGCAACCGCCGCCGACAGGAGTTCTCACTCGAGGTCAACGACCGCATGACGGTCTTGGATGCACTCGAGGTCATTCGGCGCGACCAAGATCAGAGCCTGATGTATCGCCATTCCTGCCATCACGGCTCTTGCGGTACCTGCGGGATGATCATAAACGGCGAGCGCAAGCTCGCGTGCCTCACCGCCGCGGCTGCGCTCGAGGTCGATACCATAGAGCTTCAGCCGTTGCGGACCATGAATCCGCTCGGTGACCTTGCGGTAGACCCGACGCCTCTCTTCGCAGACTATCCGGATGGCGCAACCTATATCCGTCGTAGCGAGGTGCACGCCGAGGGGCGAAAGCCGTTCGAGGTTGATCACTGGGAACGGTTCGAGGACTGCATCGAGTGCGGACTCTGCGTGTCCTCCTGTCCGGTGACCGAGTCGTTCATCGGCCCGGCGGCGCTCGCCGCGCACAACCGTGAGCTCATCAACCGGCCCGAGCGGCGCACGGAGCTGCTCGAGGCGGTCAACACCGAGCGCGGCGCCTGGCCGTGCGCCCGGGCGCTTAACTGCAGCCGCGTCTGCCCCACCGGTGTGTACCCGGCGAAGCATATCGCGGAGCTACGCAAGAAGATCGAGCAGGACGGCATGGCGCCTGCCGCCGAACCGGGCGAGAAGCGCGCCCGGTGACGCCGGCGCGGCCACACGGTGCTAAGCCCGCCGGCCGGTGACGCCGCCGCGCGGGTGATACCGGCCCGCCGGCCGGCGCGCGCACGCCGCCGCGTCGCTTTAGAGCTTGTCGATCAGCATCGAGCACTTGCCGGAGGGAATCGGGAGCGTTTTTTTCTTCTTGCCGAGTATGTCTATCGTGAAGTAGTACAGCTTCTCGGACTCGAGGCGAATCTCCCAGCCTCGGCCGCTCTTGTTCGACATGATCGTTATCATGTTGCGCTTGAGCGACAGGTTCTCTATCCCCATGATCTCAAGCGTCGGGACAATCCAGTCTACGGTTTTGCGCGGAAGGCTGACGTACAGGCCGAGTACGTTCTCGATCATCAGCGCAATCGTGGAAAGCCCGCTATACATCAAAAACTGCTCGCGCGGGAAGCCCTGCTTGCCCGGCCATTGCGCCGGGCCGTCGCGCCGTGGTGCGTACGCTTCCCAGACGTTGCCCTTCTCTTTGCCCTCGGGGTGCAGGGTATCGAGCATGTAGTAGAGGTGACGAATCGCACATTCGCGCGCAAGGTCGTACGCGGCGTACTTCTCGAGTCCCTTGACCACCATAAAGGTAAACGGCGGGTAGACGGATCCGCGGAATCCCATCCCTTTATCACTGAACTCTTCTTCATCGGCCGCGAGCGACGGAAACGGGTTCTCGGTGCCGAAGGTTTCGGGGTTGCGCAGATGCCCGATCAGCTTCTCGGCCTTCGCTTCGTTCGGCAGCTCCGCGATGAGCGGCCAGAACGAGGCAATCGTCTTGACCGAAATCTGGCGCTCGTTGCGGTCGAGATCGTAGTAGACGCCGTCGCCCTCGTTCCACATCATGTTGTTGATGCGCGACTTGAGCGAGAAGTACTGCCGCTTGTATCGAAAGCTGATCTCCTTGTCGTTCAAGAGGTCGCCGAGTTCGGCCATATACAGGGCGTTCATCGCCTGCTGGGTGTTGAAGTCTATCGGGTACTTCAGTCCCTTGCGCGGCGAGTTGTGCATCATGGTTGCGCCGATCGGGACCGCGTAGAGTCCGTTCTCCTTCTTGAAGTTCTGCTCCAGCCAGGTAAAGTACGCCTCGAGATGGGGCATGACATCTCTTATGCGTTTCTTGTTGCCGACTTTGTGGTAGATGTTGTGTTCGGCCCACGAGAACAGCGGCGGCCCTACCCCTTCGGCGTTGTTCTTGGAGAAGACCGGCTTGCCGTCGCGCACGCCGTACTCGCAGCGGATTGCACCGTCCTTCTCCTGCTTCTGATAGAAGTTGTCTAACTGGGGATGCGCGGGGAGGATCCGGTTGCTGTAGACCAAGAAAAAGGTGGAGACACAGGCCTCGAACTGGTTGATCGTTTCGCTGCCGGGATAGTTGATGTATCGAGATTGAAATTTATTGCGCGTGGTCCCCTTCTGTGAAAAATCTTGGATCCACGCCCAGGACTGGTCGTAAATGTCTACAAAATCCTGGTCATAAAAGTGGATCTCGGGGAAGTCCTTTTTGACCACCGATGCTCCTCGTCGAACTAATATCTGTATAGGCTAAAGTGTCTTATTCTATCACCATTTGGGCGACAGTCAACGATTTCTACGGCATTCCCATCGAGCGGGCTCTCCGCTAACATACCAAGTGTTACCGCCGCGGGTCAAATTCACTCACTGCGGGAGCTCACTGCACACTGCGGGGGCTCACCGCGGACGCTGCGCGGTTCAATGGTGCCGCCGTGTGTTCACCTTGACACAGCACTGCCTCAGTGCAATAGTGCTACTCTATGAACGAAAACGAGCTCCGCGTGACCGCCGAGCTTGCCGAGAT
>SLBH01000017.1 GCA_007126415.1 Spirochaetales bacterium | reverse complement strand
TCCTCGGCCGCCGCCGGATCCTGCGACTCGAGCAGGCGCTGCACCGCGGTAGCGGCAGCTCGGGATGAAACGGTGGCACCGCTGATCATATCGACGCGGTCCAACACCTCTTGGCTCTCGAGAAACGAGATGCCTTCAAACTGCGCCAGCCAGTCACGACTCGCGACACGCGAACCGAGCGTAGAGCTCTCTTGGTGTTCAACGACTCTAGTGCCGGTGATCACACCGTCGGGGTCGAGCGCCACCACCATGTCAATCGGACCGATATACCCCCCGGCGCTGGTGTATCCCAGATACCCGAGATGCGCATTGCCGCGCATAACGCGATGCAACGTGACGTTCGGCTCGAACTCTTCCGGAGAAGTCACCGAGTCGGCATTCGGGAAGAAGAGGTCGAGGTACTGCTGCGTGCGAGCATCGACGTAGCCGTCTTGCATGCCGCGTGCCGCGCTCACCCCGGCCCACGCGATCGCAACGAACGCCACGGTGGCGGCCGCTAACGCCGCAAGCTGCATCCCGCGTTTGTACGCCCGCGAAAGCTCGCCGAACCTACGCCCCGGAGCGCGACTATCGAGAAAGTACGCCGAGCCGTTCATGATCAAAATCGCGAACGTTACGCCTGCCGGATACACCGTGAACTCCCGAATCAGCACGGTAAGCACGCCGCACCCGACACCGAACGCAACCTTAGCGCCGAGCGTCATTGTTGATGAGACGTAATCGGTAGCCATGTAGAGCGCCCCGTACATGAGGCTCCCGGCAAGAATCGTGTAAAGCGGGTCGATTCCGAGCAGCGCCGCGGTTACCGCGGCGGAGGCAATGAACGAGATCGAGATCGCGGCGCCGATATAGCCTTTGAAGTACATATACGCCGCTCCGATCAATAGAGCGAGCGCCGAGGTCTCGCCGATACTGCCCGGAACGTTCCCGAGAAAGAGGCTGAGGTAGGTCCAGTCGCCGCCTTCCATCGGGGTCGCGGTGCTGACCGCGTCGAACGGGGTCACCCAGTCGCCCACGTAGAACGGCAGGGCGAGCAGCAGAATTGCACGCGCCACCAACGCCGGATTGAACGGATTGTTTCCAAGCCCGCCGAACGCCTGCTTGCCGACGACGATCGCGAGAAAGGCTCCGAGCGGGGGCACCCACCACGCCGATGTCGGGGAGAGCGAGAGGCCGAGGATCATTCCGGCAACTACGGCACTCCCATCGCCGAACGGGGTTTGCTTGGTGTAGGCGCTCTTGTTGAAAGGGTACTCGATAACTACGGCCGAGATTACCGTTCCAAACACCAGATATAGAGAATACGGCCCGAAAAAGAACACCGATGCGACCGTTGCCGGCAGCAGTGCAATAACCACACCCCGCATCAGCGAGTTGACGGAATGTGTCGTGCGAATATGTGGCCCGGACTCCGGATAATGAATTGTCATGTGTATCTAGCGCCTCCATGAGAAGGTGTTGCGTACAATAGACGCGTATAATGCGGGGACGAACTCGATACTAACGAGTCTGTATACCACGGGTATCGATACCGTGCAAGGTTAGCCCGAGCCGCTGCTCTGATTCAAGCGAGCGAAATCTTCGTACATCGATTTCGCTGCGTGCCGATAGTCGTAGGACACAAATCGTTCGGCAAACTCGCCGAGCGCGG
Source organism: Spirochaetales bacterium (assembly GCA_007126415.1). GTDB lineage: Bacteria > Spirochaetota > Spirochaetia > DSM-27196 > SLAA01 > B1Sed10-166. The sequence goes on along the minus strand of SLBH01000017.1, from coordinate 2,562 downwards.
AGTAAAACCCGGTACTACTGTTCTCGGTGATCAAGTGCGTGAACGGCTTCACCCAAGCGACGAGGTGTCGCTGCAGAAACCCGAGCTGCGTGTTTACGAGCGCGCCGGCGCGTTCCCAGTCGGCATCAGATTCCGAGAGCGCGTCGATCACACCCTTGATTACCTGGCTCATGAAGCGCAGCTCGAGCCTGATGTGGTCCGGAGGTTGCTTAAACTCACGAGAAACCTCGAGCCCGGCTTGCCGGTACAGCCGCATTACGTCCTGGGTAGACTCCCCCATCACCTGCCGTTTAGCGGGCTCGAGGTAAACCGAGCCATAAGGCGGAGCGAGCAGATTCTGAGGCCCCACGAACAGCGCGGTGTAGTCGCGCCGGAGCGCGCCGTCGAGGTCGCCGTCGGCGAGGGACACAACGAGTCTCTCACACGAGCGACGGAGCTCGCGATCTTCTACTGCACCCACAATCTCGGCAAGCTGCTTGGGCAGTTCGGGTTCACCGGATAACTCCACCGGGTCGCGAAACAGCTCCGCGAGGTAATGGTATCCGGCCTGGCGCACGCGTTCCTCGAGGACAAAATCCTCAAGAGTCTCGGTGTGTTCTCGCATAGCGTCCTCTCATACGTTGCGTCTGAGTTCAAAACCCCGCCTGTTTCCGGGTTCCGGCTGCAGCCGATGGTGAGGCGTGTACGCCGCGTGTGTTCAGACGGCGTAGTGGATGGTCCCCCGAGGACGGCCTTTCGCCGCCCTCAAGGTGCCGTGCCGGCGCGCTCGCGCCGGCGTTTTCAGGATTTCTGATCGAAATCGTTGATGTAGTGCACCTGCGGCTCGGTTCCGGCCTCCGGCTGCAGTACGAAATGCTCGTTCTCGGTGAGGAGCTTGCTCACCTCGCTGTTAGGATCCTCGAGGTCACCGAAAAAGCGCGCCGTCGCCGGGCAGACCTCCACGCACCACGGCTGCTCACCAACCTCAACACGGTGATGGCAGAAGCTGCATTTCTCCACTTTGTGCGGCTCGCGGATCGCAGCCCAGGTGTTGCCCGGGTCGGGGTTATACCACGGCACGGTATTGCCGCCGACTTTCTCAACCAGCTCGCGCGCCTCGTCTCGCTGCCAATCGGGGTGCACCTCCTGCCCTTGTGGGTTGTACGAGATCACGTCGTAAGGGCACGCAAACTCGCACGCACGACAGCCGATACACCGCTCCTGACTGTTCATCGTGATCCCGTTCGGCAGCTTGAAGATCGCTTTCGGCTCCACCGGGCAGGCGGCTATGCACGGCGCGTTCGAACAGTGGTTGCAGAGCGTCGGGATGTAGCGGTAGCGGTAGTTCGGAAACTCGCCTTCCTGCTCGAGAATGTGATGGGCCCAGAAAAAGCCCGTCGGTACGTTGTTCTCGTTCTTACATCCTATATTGCACCCGTCGCATCCGATGCAGCGGCGCAGATCGATAACCATTCCATATTTCATCGTCGTTTACCTCCGTAGTCCTCGGGCTGCTTAGGCGCGCTCCACGCGCACACGGAACGATCCGTAGAACGCGGTCGAGCCACTCAGTCGCTCATAATCGGCCGGCATGATATCGTTGTTGTTTCCCCCGCGCGGCTGCAGGTTGCCGTAATCACCGAAGCTCTCGGCGGCGTTTTGGCCGAACGCGTAGTGGCCTTGGCCGAAGGTCTTCTGGACCGTCCCAGGCCGCAGCGCCGGCCACAGCTTGAGCGTCGTGGTGATCTCGCCTACCGTTGAGACAACACGCACCGTCTCGCCGTCCTCGAGCCCCAGCTCGGCAGCATCGGCCGGGTGCATCTTGATGCAGTCGCCCCATTTGACGTCGCCCTGATCAACATCCTTGAACTCTTGGTACCACGAGCAGTTCGCCGAGCGTCCTTCGCGATTGAGCATGGCTTTGGCATCGATGAAGTCGAACGGGTACCGATCCTGCTCGCCGTGCTTGTAGGCCTGCTCGTAATGCGCAACGAAGGCCCGTTCGCCTACGGCATCGGGGTAATTCGCGGCGCGTACCACTCCGTCGATATCGGTGTTGTGCTTATCGGCATGCTCCTGCAACGCCTTCTTGAGCGTTTGGCTGTAAAACTCAAACTTACCGGTCTCGGTCGGCATGTTGCTCCATAGCCCACGAAAGTTGTAATCGTCGGAAGTCCAGAGACCGGCCTCGACAAAATCTTCCCAACCGTTGAACTGCGTGCCGTGATTGCCGGCCTCGGCGTAGGCGTCGGGGTCCCAGATCGATTGCAGCATGTTCTTAAAGACAAACAGCTCAAACTCGCGCTCGTCGCTCGGTTCCGCCCCGGTTTCCGGGTCGCGGAATGCGTTGCGCAGGTACTCGCGCCAGTTGGTAAACCCGCGCTCGGCAAGCTTCTCGCCGAGCAGCCACATCACCTCGGTTTCGGGATTCTTGCAGTCGTACACCGGATCGATCAGGCGCTCGCCGTACCACAGCTGCGTATGCGCGTTGCCGACCATCTGCAGACTCGAGCGCTGCTCACCGAGGTGAAAGGTAGCCGGCAATAGCAGATCGGCGAAGTGACTCATCTCGGAGTAATGCGT
>SLBH01000285.1 GCA_007126415.1 Spirochaetales bacterium | reverse complement strand
GCAAACCCGAGCGTTTGCGCCGCGAAGTAATCAATCGTGAGCGGATCGCGCCCGGCTGCGATCACGCCGAGGTTTACCGGGTTCCCGCCGAGCTCGCTTCTGAGGTCGCCGTACGCTCCGTCGGCGAGGATGAAATCAGGGCGGACCAGTTCGGCGAGCTGCGCGATCGCGCGCTCGAGGTCGGTGCCGTGAAAGCCGCTTTTGAGCTGCCGCGGCATGACACCTTTGAGATTCTTGAGGCTGCAGGTCATGCGCGTCTGGCAGTGGGCTTTGATCACCGGGATGTTGATCAGGTAGTCGCAGCGCGCGACGGTTTGTGAGATCGAGAGCTCGCGGAACGGCCCGGCGCTCTTGGTGGGTATCGTCACGAAGCGGTCGCGCTCGATATCCAACAGGCGCACCCCGTGTCGGGAGGCGATCTCGTTATAGCCGCAGATCGAGAACGCACGCGTTGCCGATTCTCCCATGCCGCTGCCGTCGGCGATCGTGATGTCGTGTACGCCGTACTCGCGGAGCATCACCACAAGCGCTTCTACGACCTCGGGTCGCGTGTTTGCCCCGAGCCAGTTGCGACGCGACACCACGATATTGGGCTTCAGAACAACCCGACTCTCCGGCGTGATCCCGCGAAACGGCTGCAACGTCTCGACGAGTTGCCGAACCGGGGCCTCCGAGTCCGAGCTGTAAACGACCGCGAGCTCAGGATCGAGCGTGGGTTGCACTGTGCTTCTTCTCATCACACCTCAAGTGTAACAAAGCCGGCGTAACGGTTCCACCCGCGGCATGCTTCGCAGTACAATGTCCGGCAATGACCTTCTATTGGTATGATCTTGAGACCTTCGGTCGGCACCCGCAGTACGACCGAATCGCGCAGTTCGCCGGAGTACGCACCGATGCCGAGCTGAATCCGATCGAAGAGCCGTTGGTGCTGTACTGTCGAATCACCGATGACTACCTTCCCGACCCGGGCGCTTGCCTCGTGACCGGAATCACCCCACAGACCACGCGGGAGCGCGGTATGCCGGAGTACGAGTTTATCTCGCGCATTCACCGCGAGCTGATGCGCCCGAACACCTGTACGGTGGGCTATAACAGCATCCGTTTCGACGATGAGTTCATTCGCAGTTCTCTGTATCGCAACTTCTTCGATCCGTACGAGCGCGAGTATGCGGCGGGGAACTCTCGATGGGATCTTTCGAACGTGGTGCGGGCGATGCATGATCTACGTCCCGACGGTATGCGCTGGCCGCGCAACGAGCACGAAAGGCCCGACTTCCGGCTCGAGCGGTTGGCTGAGGCCAACGATCTCACTCACGAGAGCGCCCACGACGCGCTCTCGGATGTCTATGCTACGATTGGATTGGCAAGACTGATTCAGAGCGCACAGCCGAAACTGTTCTCGTACTTCTTTCGCCGCAGGAAACGCGCTGAGGTTGCCAAGGTGATAGACCTACACCGGCGCGAACCGTTCTTGCACACCTCGCCGCTTTATACGCGAGAAAGCGGCTGCACCTCGGTGCTCGCCCCGCTCACCGTAGACCCAAACAACCCCAACGCGGTTCTCTGCTACGACCTGCGCTACGATCCCGAGCTACTGCTCTCGGCCCCGGTTGAGCTCGTCCAAGAGCGGCTCTTTACGCCGAGCGAGGCGATGTCGGAGAATGAAGAACGCATACATATCACCTCGGTCGCGCTGAACAAATGCCCGGTTGTGGCGCCGCTGAGCGTTCTCGACGACGCCGCGGCCGAGCGCCTGCAGATTGACCTCGCTGCGGCTGAAGCGCGCCGAGCTCGTCTGCTCTCGGAACCTCTGCTGACGCAGAAAGTCACGACGGCGTTTTCCGGTCGCACGTTCGAGGATCCAAAGGACCCTGATCTACAGATATACTCCGGCGGCTTTTTTCAGGACGCCGATCGTGAGCGCTTCGCCGAGATTCACGCCGCCGCCGACGCGGCAGCAGCCGGGGAGTTCGCGCCGCTGCAGAGTTTGAGACTGTCGTTCGAGGACCCTCGCATCCCCGAGATGCTGTGGCGGTTCATCGGCCGCAACTACCCCAAGAGTTTCGACTCGGAGCAGCACAAGCGCCGGCTCAGTTTCTGCGCGGGGCGCATTCTGTTTCCACCGGCAGGTGCCGGGATCGATCTCGCCGAGTTCGAAAAGAAATGCCGTAAGTTCGCCCAGGATAAGGATATGCCGCCGGCGCGCAAAGCTACGGTTCACGCGCTGTCGCAGTGGGCGGCGCGCCTGCGGGCAACAGTGCTCGAGTACTCACCACGGTAGGGATGCCACAGGAGCCGCGCCCCGTTCCGCCCCGCTGCGCCCCGTCGCCGTTGCACCGGCGCTACGTCGCGCCCTTTCTGAGCGGGTTCTTGGCCTCGCGGTAGACGCGCTTCCCGAGCCACTGGACCTCGGCCTCGGGGTAGGTTTCGAGCACGCGGTCGAAGTAGCGCGAGAGTTCGGCCGCGAGCTCCTCATCGGTGCTGCGCATGCACGACTCCACATTCGTTTGAAGTCCGGCGTCGGTGAAGTTCAGTGACCCCAGATACGAGATTCGCTCATCGATCAAGTATAGTTTCACGTGATGAAACGGGGTGGCGTCGGTTCCGCCGCCGTTCTTGACGAGGAACTTCACCGGGAAGCGGTTGCTGTAGCGGTAGCGGTGCACAGGGATAAGGCGTGCAATCCCGTACGCCGCGACGGCGCCGCCGATCACGACCGGGAAGCTTACCCACAACGGTTGGAGTAGCTCGATGCCGAGCAGGAGCTCGAGCCGCGCGAAAAGCAACACCAGCCCCGCTACCGCCGCAACCGTCAGCGCCGCCGCGAGCCCGAGTAAGCCGCGGAACACGGTAAGCAAGGCGGGCCGTGGAGTGCGTTCCTGCGCGATAACGTTGCGAGCCGTCTCGGACTGGCGCCAGTCGAACTGTTGCAGGTCTATCGTGGCGATACAGTCCACTTTGCAGCCGTTCCCGGCTTGGTCGCTCAGAAGCTGCATCTCGCGCGGGCTGATGTACGGCGACATGATCCGGATGCGGTGCTCGGCGCCGCGGATGTCGCTGAGCAGTTGCGAGCCCGCACCGGTTCCGATGTAGACGTCGAACGGCTTGTCGGTGATCTCGATCTTCATCACCTACAGATATAACACGGTGTTACTGCGTTATCCTACACAAACTGTCTCAGTCGTACGATTTGAGGCGCCCGTATTCTAACCGCGCGTACTCGAAGCGGGGGGCGGGACCGATGCACGCCGATGAAGCGGCGGGCGGTGCGCGTTACCGCCGGGCGCCCGATGCGTCGCGCGGGGCGTGTGATCCTTCGCCGATTGTGCGTGATCTTCCGTTGGGGCAGGCGCGTGTGCCGGCGCCCGGGGTGGAGCGGACGCAGACGGGCGACGCGAGCTATGGTGTGCGACAAACCGTGACACCGACGCGCGAGCGCCTCTCCCGGATGCCGGAAGCGATTGCGCGCTACCGCGAGCTTGCGTGTTCTCAGACGGCGGAGGGCGTTGCGGACCTTGGGTGCCGAGACCTGGCGAAGCTTCCAGAGCAGCATCAAGATCGCCTGAAGCACGATCGCGCTGATGACGCCATACGACCACCACGGCAGATTCCTGCCGAACGCGAGTACGTATATGAACGGGGCTGCGGTTGAGATCAAGAACACCGTGCTCCAGAGGCTAATCTCGCGGTGCAGCGCCTTGATAACCGCGCGCACTACGCGGTACAGCGCGTAGTAAAACACCGGGCCCAACCCGAAGTACAGCACGAGGAACACGAACGGGTTGACCTGATACGTTTCTCGAGAGATCTCCATAAGGTAGGCGGTCCGTTCCATCACAAGCACTACGAGGCTTTGCATCGCGCCACTCCACTGCTAAAGATAGCACGACTGCAGACCCTGCGACTACAGCCCCCGACTACAGACCGATGACACCGCTGCCCTTGTAGACGACGGTGTGGACGTGTGTTGACGTGTGTAGAAGACGGTGCTTGCAGAAGCCTCGCGGGAACACTACGCTATAAGAGTATGTCGAAGCGAAAAGGCTCCAAGAAAAAGCCGTCGCGCTCACTCGCCGAGGTGGTAAACGAGATCGCAACCGAGCTCGATCGGCCGATCGAGATCCTGACGTTTATCGGCCGTTTGCTATATTCGGGAATCGATCTCGACGAGACCACCACCCGCAGAGCGATCGAGCTTCTCGAGGACGGCGGCCTTGT
>SLBH01000053.1 GCA_007126415.1 Spirochaetales bacterium | reverse complement strand
GCGCCCGCGCTCGACCTCAGTTGTCGGCGCGCACATCTGTGATGTAGGTTCGGAACTCCGGTTTCGCCATGAGGCCCTTGCAGCGATCGAAGCGCTCGGTCGCGTACGCCCAGAAGTCCTCGGCCGGATTGTCGTTGGCGAACTGTATCAAACCCCACAGCGTCCAGAGAAGGTCGCACATCGCTTTGTAGATTCGCATTCGTCCGAGCTCGGCATCGGTAAAGGCGCCGTCATTGTAGGCGCTTAGCAAGACGAGGTCCTGCTCGTCCGAAAGGCCGGCTTCTACCGAAAGGTCGGCGACATCCCAGAGCGGCTCGTTCATCCCGGAGTACTCCCAGTCGACGATACAGGTGCGGTTACCGTTGTCAAGAAAGTTCTCGCAAAGCGGGTCGTTGTGACAAGGAGACAGCTGTTGCGGATGAGCCGAGAGCGCCTCGCGCACCGCTTCGGCTTCCGTTACCACATCGTGGTAGCCTTCCGGGAGCGGGCAGTCGAGTTTCTTCAGTACCCCGAGGTACTCGTCGATCATGGAGAACAGCTCGAAGCGAAACTTGAACTCGCGTCCGCTGCTATGCATGCGCTGCAGTGCCACTCCGGCGCGTTCAACCGCACCGGTGTCGTTTCGAAATCCCGACGGCGACATCGTGCGATAACCCTCGAGGTAGCCGCAGACCATGAGTCCGTCGCTCTCGTCGAAGTACAGGACGGGTGCGTTAACACCGGCGGCGGCGGCTTGTTTGGCGTTGTGAGCCTCCACTCGGCGATCGATATACTCCTCGGTGCCTTCGCCGGGAATGCGTATCACGTAGGGCCTATCGTCATACGTTACTCGGTACACCAGGTTCGTCAGTCCGCCGAGCCGCTCGGCGTCGAGTGTTTTCGGATCGATCTCATCGAACTGTGGCGCTCTTTCGAGTGCGTTTAGCAACTGGGTATCCATCGGTTCCTCCTTCTAAACGGTTATTTGCGGTTTGCGGGCCAAGAAATAATCGAAGCCGAGTTTGCCCTGCTCGGCGAGTGTAGCCCACGCGCTCCAGCTTTTGTGGTTGCGCTCGAGTGTTGTCGGCTCGAGCTCGGCCTGTAGCTCCGGAATCAGCGCCTCGAGACGCTCGAGTATTTTACGCCGATGAATTGCAGCGTGCTTCTGCCAGTCACGGTGCTCGATGAGCTCGAATCCTGCGTGTTGAATCATGGCGGCGTAATCGGCCGGGCCGAGTATCGCTGAGGTCTGGTAGCGGTCGCGGACCGCCTCGATCTCGTCCGGTAGGAGTTTTGCAGGCCGAAAGATCTGATCCGAGATCACCGCGTAGCCACCCGGTTTTAGAACCCGGAATGCTTCGCTCAAGACCTGCGGCTTATCGGGTGAGTGTACCAATGCCTCTTGGCACCACCAACAATCGAAGGTACTGCTTTCGTACGGAAGTTCGTGATAATCGGCTTCTTCGAACTGAACGAGCGAAGCAGCCGGCGTGCCGACCGTGGCGTCCTGCGCGTACTTCAGTTGGGCTTGTGAGATGTTCGTTGCAAGTACGCGACAGTTGAACTGCTCGGCGAGAAAACGTGCCGTTGCACCGTAGCCGCAGCCGACCTCGAGCACATACGAGCGTTCCGATAACCGAAGCGGTTCGGCCATAATCGCTTTGGCGCGCTGGGTGGCCACCGGTATTTCCTCACGCGCGGACTTGTAGATGCCGTAATGAATATCTTCACCCCAGATGCGACTGTAGAGCCTGTCTACTCCCGGGTCCTCGTAATGTAGATCCACTGACTACACTCCTTATAATAGCAAACAAATGAACAACAAATGATGGTATGCCAATATTTTCAACAGCAATTAATAGGGTAGTACGGTTTTGAGTCTACGTCAACACTCTGGGCGAGGTTCTTACAAGAAAACTGGGATCAAGACCGAGACCAAGGGGACGTTACGAGCGGATTGCGTGAGCGCCGAGTGAGACTACGAGGTAGGCGAGCGCGACCAGCGAAAGTCCCGTGGGAAGCGAGAACAGCTCGGCCGTCGAACCGATAAGCACCGGACCGATCAACAGGCCGAGATACCCGAGACCGGCGACCGCTGCGATGGAACCACCCGGTGCCTCCGGTGACACCTGCCCCGCAGCCGTAAACAGGATCGGGACGATGTTGGCGGCGCCAAGGCCGATCAGCCCGAACCCAATCAGCACCACTACCGGTTCGGCGATCACGAGCGCGAGTGCCATGCCGGCGGCCCCGGCGCGCCCGCTCCAACGCAGGAGCGCGGAGCGTCCGAAACGGCGGATGAGCCGGTCGCCCGCCGCTCGCCCGATTGCCATCGTCAGCGAGAACGCGGCGAACCCCGCAGCCGCAATCGTGCTCCCTGCGCCGAGCTCGCTGTAGAGATAGACCGCGCTCCAGTCGGCCATCGCGCCTTCGCCGATAAGCGCGCACAACGCCAACAACCCGAACCCGAGGAGCGCCTTGCGCGGACGGCTGATGCCGAGAGCGCCGCGACCGCGATCATCGAGATCGCGCAGATAGCCACGCATAGCAAGAAGCGAGGCCGCGAACAACGGAACCGTTAAGCCGATTACTCGCAGCTCGGTCGCCGCCGGCGTCTCGATCGCCAGTCCCGTGACCAGGGCCGCCGCGAGCCCGCCGAAGCTCCAGGCCGCGTGAAACGAGGTCATGATCGAGTACCGATAGCGGTGTTCTACCGCAACGGCGTGCGTGTTCATCGCGACATCGAGCAGGCCGTTCCCGAACCCAAATAGAAATAGCCCGATCGCGAGAACGGTTAACGACGGCGCGAGAATCGGAAGCGCTACGAACGCCGGAAACACCAACGCCGCAGCAGCCGTGACCTGTCGGCTTCCCCATCGCCCAACCAGAACGCCGGCGCTCGGCATGCCGAGCAGCGACCCGGCTCCGATCCCGAGTAAGGCCAGTCCAAGCGCTCCTGGGCCCAGGCCGAGGCGGACCTGTACAAGCGGGATGTGAGGCACCCAGATGCCAAGCGCCGCGCCGTTCACAAAAAACACCGCCAGAACCGCCGCTCGCGCCCGGCGCGGCGGCCGCTGGTCCGGGGGCGAATCCTGTGACGCGGTTTCAGGGAGCTGTTCCATCGCGCGGTAGTATAGCCTTAGCGGCCGGCGGGCCTCAACACGTGTTCGCGACACATTGTAGCGGCTCGTCGTGGATAGGCACCGATCGGCCCGGCTATAATCGAGGCTCGAATTAGTTTGGGCCGTGTGCCGCGTGACCGTCCTGTCGACGATCGGTGTGCCGCACTCGGGAAGGCGGTTTCTGTGTTGATGCTGCGAGGCATGGTGGCTCGGTAGCTCGTTCGCCGAGTCTTTGGAAGCGCATAACGCGTTTATGCTCGGAGGGCGCGAGCAGTTCACCGGGTATTACCGGAACGCCGACTGGGGCAATCAGCTCGGGGTGCTGGGGCTGGAGTATCGCTACCGCGTCCCGGCTTTGGAGCGTCCACTGCGCCGCGCGGTGTACCTTCGAGTTCGTGGAAACCTCGGCAACGTCTGGACCCGGCCGCTCAACGATCTGGCTGATGACGCCGGACGCCGTAAGCTCGAACTGCGGTACGGTGGCGGCGTCGGCCTGGGGTTCGACACCTGGCTCGGTGCGTTCAACGCCGATCTCGGACTCGGAGATCACGGCCGGGTGGTGTTCTATCTCTCGATCGGGCGACATTTTTAGATAATTTCGTACCTAATCATTGACAGATCGCCGTTTATCCATTAAAAGTTAGGAGAGCCTAAACAAATACGGTGAGCGTAAGAGAGTGGATGAAAGGATGGAAACGAAAGACCGAGCCGTCCCGGCCGGCGCAGGTATCCGGGGCTCACGTGCAGCGTACATCGCCCGCGTTCTGCGTGTTGCGCTGATGCTGCCGCTTGCGCTGCTGTGGTTTCTGCACCACGGAAGGTCGGCTCGGCAGTGTGCGCTCGAAGCGCTTGAGCCCCGCCCGGCCGGAAGCGGCGGCGGCGATTTGTCGCGGGCCGGTAGGGCCGGTGTCTCCGCAACTCCTGCGGCGGCCTACGGCTCGGCGGCCTACGGCGCGGCGGAACGGGGCGTTCGGAGGTTCTCGGGCGGGCGCTGCGGGCTTTGCCCGATCGCTCCGTTCTGTAAGGGCTCGGGAGATAGAGGGGCGGGAGAACAAGAATGAGGATCATATCGCACACCGTGGCCGCGCTCGAGCGCGCAGCCGCCGAACGGCCGTGGTT
>SLBH01000178.1 GCA_007126415.1 Spirochaetales bacterium | reverse complement strand
TGCTCCTGCACGCTACTACTTCGCGGTCAGGCTGAACACGCCGTCCCAGTTCGGCGGCGGCGGCGTCGCCTTGTAGTTCTTGAGGCGGTCTAGGTACATGCGCGTGGGCCCGTCCTCGGGATCGAGTGTTAGAACCTGCTCCATGTATCCATTGCAGCCGTTCCAGTCGCGCTGCTCGAAGCGCTCGAGCCCGGCGTGAAACAGCTCAACCTTCTCGCGCTGCTCAGCGTCGGCCTCGCTTAGCTCGTCGATCAGCTCGTAGAGGCGCACCGGCTCGCTGATCCCGACCACGCGCACGCGGTCCAGCTTGCGTACCAAAAAGCCGTCGCCGGCGGCCTCGCGCGTCGCCTCACTCATCAGTGTCCAGGTGCCGTACTGTTTGTTGACACCCTCGAGCCGTGCGGCGAGGTTCACCGCGTTGCCCATGATGGTGTAGTCCATCTTTTTGGGCGTGCCCATGTTGCCGACAACCATCTCACCGGTATTGATCCCGATGCGCGTGTACAGCGGCGTCGGCGAGAGCCCCTCCTCTAAGAACGCTTTGTTGAGCTCCGTCTCCAGTTTCTTCATGCGCACCGTCGCGAGGCAGGCGCTCTCGGCGTGATCGGGAAAATCAAGCGGGGCCCCGAAAAACGCGATGATCGCATCTCCTTCGTACTTGTCGATCGTACCACGGAGATCCAGGATCGTGTCGCTCATCTCGCCGAGATAGCGATTGAGGAGCCGTACAAGATCCGACGGGTCCATCGTCTCGGAGATCGTCGAGAAGCCTTTCACATCGGTAAACAGCGCGGTGAGCTCCTTCTTCTCGCCGCCGAGCGTGAGCCGGTCGGGGTCATCGATCAACTGACTGATAACGTCGGCCGAGAGATAGCGAGAAAACGCGTTACGCAGGAAGCTCTTCTCCGACTCGGTGCGCACAAACTTGATCAACGAGATAACCAGAAACGTTAAGAAAACCGCGAGGCTCGGTGTGAGCATCGGAACGTACAGGTCGGCGAACACGAACAGCGCGCCTACCGCAACCAGCGTAACCACCAACCCGCCGAGCCCGACAGCGATCGCACCCCGCGGCGAAAGCGGGCGTGAGATCAAGGTAACCGCGACCGCGGCAACGAGGCCGATTACCAAACCGACCCACCACGGAAGCTCGCGCAGGAACTCGCGCTGCAGGATCATGTTCGCGAACGAGGCGTGCGTACCGACGTTCATGTACTGCTCTTCAAACGGATTGACCCCGATATCGGTGGTCGATATCCCGGTGTGCCCGATGAAGACCATCGCGCCCTCGACCGCCTCGCGCGTACGCCTGCGCACATCCATAAGCCGGGCGTAGTCACGCTCGAGAACCTCAAACACTTCCGGCAACTCCCGCAAGATCTCCTGCTGCTCGGCGAGCTGCGCATCGCTGAGCTGCCCGGACTCGATCGCGGCGGTGATGTCCTCACGCAGGCGGGACTCGGCGCTGCCGTCGAGAAACACACCGATCTCGTTGAACAGGAGCTCGCGCACCTGCGCGTACTCCTCGCGGATCGCACCCTCGGGCGCTTCCAAGAGCCGCTCGCGTAGCTGCTCGGCCCCGTTTGCGAGCTGCATGATCGGGTACTCACCGTCGTGATACCGCAGGTATCCGGCCCCATCGAGCATCTCGATGTTGGCGAGCAGGTTCTGCTCGTAGCGGTCGTGCAGTACTAAGTTGTTGAACGAGAAATGTCGGAACTTATCGGTGAAGCCTTTCTGCGGCCAGTTGATCAAGACCCGTCCGTCGGGCCCAATCGGTATCTCGATCCGATCTATCGTCTCGCCGTCGAGCTCGGCGTCGCGCAACACCACGCGGTCTTCGTTCATCTCGATCTCGGGCCGACCTAAGAGATCGTAGGTTGGGCCGAACGCGAGCTGCGGGTAGTAGCGCCCTTCGTACTCGATCACGAGATCGAGCCGGCGGCGCACACCGTCGGGGTCTACCACAACGTTTGGAAACCCGGCGCCGCGCACCCCGGTCATAACCGGATAGATGGTAGGCTGAATATCACCCGCACGCCGTAGGTTACGGAATCCGCTCCCGCCGGCGCTCTCGTTGCCGCCGTCGCCACCCCCGGAAAGTTCGGCGAGCGGAATCTGTTCGCGCGTGTATTCGCGCAGACGCTCACTCACCGCGATCAACCCGATCTCGTCCGGAAGCATGTTGACGGTAGCGAACACATTGCCCGCCGCGGCCGCGGCGCGACCGAGGTACTCGTCGTTGTCGCGTGCGATCTCGCCGACGAGTTCAAGCAGCGTGTCACGCTTGTTCGCGGTAAGCCCGTCGAGTTCATCGATGAAGTCACCGGCTTCCTCGAGCGGGATCATACCGCCCTCGAGCGCCTCAAAAAACGCGCGCACCTGACGCGAGAGATCGCCGAACTCGGCCCGGAACCGTGCCGGAATCTCCTGTTGCAGCAGCTCGGCGTCGACCCCCATCGGGCTCGTATCCACGTACTCAATATCGAGCACCACCCGGTCGCTCCCGAGTTCCGAAAGCAAGAGCAACCCGTCGGCCATGATATGCCGACTCCAGGGCCACATCCCGACCTGCGCGATCGCGAGGTCGTCGACGTTGAGTAGCAGGATATCCTCCCGCTCGGCGGGCTCGGCCCGGAAGTTGAGCATGATGTCATAGGTGCCGAGCTCGGCATTGCGATACGCCGGCAGCAGGCTTAGGAGCGCAAGCACCAGGACAACCGCCACCGGGACCGCGAGCATCAGAAGCTCGCGCCGCCGCTTACTCTTCGTTTCCATTCCACCCCCACTCCGCTATCGGCGGTGCCCCGTCACCTCGCATTCTATCACGGCGTGACGCTTCAGCGTGACGTTTCAGCGCGGCTCTATACGATAAATCCCCGAGCTCGCCTCGTCGGTAAGCAGATACAGCGCCTCGTCGGGACCGAGACGCACATCGCGCACGCGCCCGAGCACACCGTCGAGCAAGCGCTCCTGGTGGACCACACGGTCGTTCTCGATCTCGAGGCGCAGAAGATGCGTATCGACCAAAGACCCTATGAACAGATTGCCGTCCCACTCGGGGAACCGCTCACCAAAATAGAACGCCATTCCCGAAGGCGCAATCGCGGGCGACCAGTACTCCACCGGCTGCGTCATGCCGGGAGCCTCGGTGCCCCGGCCGATCGGCTCTCCGGTGCGATAATCAACACCCTGAGACATCTCGGGCCAGCCGTAGTTGTTGCCCGCCTCGATGATGTTGAGCTCGTCGCCGCCGCGGGGGCCGTGCTCGTGCTGCCACAGCACGCCGGTCTCGGGATGCAGAACCAGCCCCTGCGGGTTGCGATTACCGAGCGTATACAGCTCATCGAGCACATCCGGGTCGTCGAGAAACGGGTTGTCGTCCGGGACGCTGCCGTCGCGGTTGAGCCGAACAAGGCTCCCGGCGTGATCCTGAAAGTCCTGAGCGCGGTTCTGCGCTCCCCGATCTCCGATCGAAATTACGACGGTGTGGTCCGGCAGAAACGCGATGCGCGAACCGAAATGCCGCCCTCCGCTACCCGGAGGCTGCATGCGAAACAGCTCTTCGAGCTCGGTTAGCTCGGTACCGCTGAGCCGCGCGCGAGCAAGCGTGGTACCGGTGCCCCCGTCGTAAGACTGCGAGTAGGTGAAGTATATCCAGCCGTTCTGTTCGTACTCGGGGTCTACTGCCACGTCGAGCAGGCCACCCTGCCCGCCGGTCGCGATCTGCGGCAAGCCGCCGAGGCGCTTCACCTCCGCGCCCGCGAACTCCACCAGGTAAAGCCGCCCGGAGCGCTCGGTGACCAGGGCACGGTCCTCCGAGAGAAAAGCTAAGCCCCAGGGACGCGACAAACCCGTCACCACCTCGACCACTCGAAACTCGGCTTGCTCGCTCACGACGTGCGGCTCGGGCTCGCGCTCGCTCCATGCCGGCCCTCCGCCGTCGGCACCCGCTACCGCCGCACAGGCGCCGAACATAAGCAGGCCCGCGGCGGCGAGCATCGCAGCCCGCCGTCGCGGAACGGGGCGGTTGTGGCCTCGGTCGTCGCCGGTGTCACGCGCGCAATCTCGATCCTGAGCTTTTTCTCCACCATGTGTTCTCGTTTGTTCCATTTTTTCATCCTCCTCGAGCGCCCCAGTGTTTCGGCACTCGCCTGGGGACAAACATATTCCTGACTGCTGCAATCAGTCAATTGCGATCAGTCAATTGCAATCAATCAATGCTGCTG
>SLBH01000333.1 GCA_007126415.1 Spirochaetales bacterium | reverse complement strand
CGCTTCAATATCGCCTCCACCAAGCAGCTTCAAGAAGTGCTGTTTGAGGACCGCAAGTTGCAGCCGGTTCGCAAGACCAAGACCGGCTACTCTACCGACACCGCGGTGCTGCAAGAGCTTGCCCGCGAGGATCCGGTCCCGGATAAGATTCTCAAGCACCGGCAGCTCTCGAAGCTCAAGTCTACCTATGTAGACGCGCTGCCGCGCCTTGTGAACCGCGAAACCGGCAGACTTCACACGCAGTTTCAACAAACCGGGACCGCCACCGGGCGACTCTCGAGTCGCGATCCGAACCTGCAGAACATTCCGATCCGCGACGAGGAAGGCAGGCGCATTCGGAGCGCTTTCATCGCCGCGCCGGGCTGTGTGTTCGTCAGCGCAGACTACGCCCAAATTGAGTTGGTGATCCTGGCGCACCTTTCGCAAGACCCCGGCCTGCTTGAAGCGTTCCGCGAAGGTACCGATGTGCACCGCCGCACCGGGTCGCAACTGTTCGGGGTTAGCGACGATGAAGTAACCGCCGAGCAGCGGCGCATCGCCAAAACCATCAACTTCGGCGTGATGTACGGGATGTCGGCTTATCGCTTGGCCGGCGACCTCGGTATCCCGCGACGCGACGCGGAGCAGTTCATTCAAACCTATTTCCGGCGCTACTCCGGGATCCGTTCGTTTATCGATCGAACCGTAGCGGAGGCCGAGGAGCACGGAGCGGTGCGGACGCTGTTCGGGCGCGAGCGTCGCGTTCCGGATATCAACAATCGCAACCGCACCGTCAAGAGCGGGGCCGAGCGCGTTGCGGTCAATACGCCGATACAGGGCAGCGCCGCGGATATCGTCAAACGCGCGATGTTGGCGGTCGACGCCCGGTTACGCCGCGAGAATCTCGAGGCACGACTGCTGCTGCAGGTGCACGACGAGCTCATTCTAGAGGCGCCCGAGGCGGAGCGCGAGGCGGTAACCGCAATCCTAAACGAAGAGATGCCGGCCGCGGCCGAGCTCTCGGTGCCGCTGCGCGTGAAGGTAGAGGTCGGCAGAAGCTGGGGAGAGTTGCACTAGCGATGGTTCTGGGAATCACTGGAAAATACTGCGCCGGGAAGTCCGCGGTAAGCGAGGTGTTCGCCGCATGGGGCTGGCATATAATCGATGTCGATAGGCTCGGACACCACGCCCTGATCGAGAAGCGCGACGAGGTGCTGCAGCGCTTTGGACGAGGGCTCGACGACGGTGCCGGAGGAATAGACCGCAAACGGCTCGGGGCTATCGTGTTTCGAAATCGCACCGCGCTACGTTATCTCGAGAGTATCGTCCATCCCTCGATGGTTGCGATGGTCGATCACGAGCTCGCCGAGATCGGTACCGTGACCGAGGCGGTCGAGGCGGATCGCGCCGCCGCAGGAACAGATCGTGCCGCCGCCGGTGGCGAAAAGCCTAAAGTCGCGATCAACGCCGCGCTGTTGTATCCCATGGGGTTGGCCGAACGGTGCGACCGGGTGGTCTGGGTGTACGCCGGATTCTTGGCGCGATTTCGCCGAGCCCGTCGTCGCGACGGCATCGGGTTGTTGGAGATGCTGCGTCGGGAACATGCGCAGAAACGTATTCGGCCTCAATTCTATCGCGTGGATGTCGATATTGTTACTGTGACGAACAACGGCGACCGCACAACGCTTGAGCGCCGGCTGCATGAGATTGTCGATAGCTGAGATTACTGCAGGGTGAGACGGAACGATACAGGTATGGAGCAACACAAAGTTCTGATGGTAATTGTCTCGGTCACGTTGTTTCTTGCGGCAGTGGTGGGTATGAGTATGTACTTGCTGTACCCGCACGAAGCGGAAACTCCGCAAGAGGCGCGAGCCGACGGCGACGAGTCGGGCGAGCGGTTCGACCCGATCGAGTACATGCGTAGGCCCGACGAGTTACCGCGTCTTACCCTTCGTGACCCCGACCCGGAAGAAGACGTAATCATTGTGTACGGTGAACGCGACGACCTACGCGTCCGGCCCGAGGAGTACGCCGAGGATATGCCGGATGAGGAGGCGCTGCGCGCCCCCGACCCGGACCCTGATCGCGAGGAAGTTGAGACGGGTGAGCCTCGCGAACCTCGCGAGCCCGAGGCGCCGCCCGAAGAGCACGCTCCGGAAACGCCGGAGGAACGCGTGACCGAGCGCCGCCCGCGTCCCGAACCGGAAGGGGCGCCCGCCCCGGCCCCTGACACCGCACCCGAGCGCGCCCCCGAACCGGAGCTGCGCCGCGAGCGGGTAACGGAGTACTGGATACAGGTTATCTCGAGTCCCCGGCGCGACACGGTGGACCGGGCGCGCTCACGCTTGGATCAGCGTGACCTCGGTACCCGTGTTACTACCACCGAGATGAACGGCAGTACGTTCTACCGTCTGCGCATCGGGCCGTATCGCAGCAAGCCGGAAGCCGAGAAGTTTCTCGAGATCGTGAGCGGTGTCGACGGATTCGAAGAGAGTTATATCTCCGAAGAGTATCCGCTGCGTACCGTAACGCGATAGGCGTGCAGCTTAGATCTGCGGGTAGCTTAGATCTGGTAATCGGGCAGTTCGGCGTGCTTCTGCCGTCGTATGTGGTCGACCGGTGGGTTGTAGATTGTGCTGCCGGCCGGGACCGAGCTTGTGAGCCAGACATTACCGCCGATGATTGAGTTGCGCCCGATGACGGTTTTGCCTCCCAAAATTGTGGCCCCTGCATAGATCGTAACATCATCCTCGATGGTGGGGTGGCGCTTCTTGTCGGCCGCCTCTTTCTTCACGCTCAAAGCTCCGAGCGTAACTCCCTGATAGATCTTGACGTTGCGTCCGATGATCGTGGTTTCACCGATCACCACGCCGGTTGCGTGATCGATGAAGAAATAGTCGCCGATCGTGGCGCCGGGATGTATATCGATCCCGGTTTGCCCGTGGATCTGCTCAGACATCATCCGCGGAATCAGCGGGATGCCCGCGTTCCAGAGCTCGTGTGCAACTCGGTGCACCAAGATAGCCTCTACGCCGGGGTAAGATAGGATGACCTCTTCGTGAGACTTCCCGGCGGGGTCTCCAAGGAACGCGGCCTCAACATCCAAGCGAACTCGCCGCCGAATATCCGGAAGCTTCCCGAGCAGATCGAACGCGAACTGCTCGGCGGCGCACCACGAGTAGTCCACCTCGCTGCTACCGTGAAGCTCGAGATCATTGGCGTGCTTGAAGCGTAGGCTCTTCTGAATCTCGGTGGTTAAGCTGCGGCACAACCGGCAGGTCTTCTCGCCGATCGTGTGCCGTAAGTTGTTCTCGTGCAGCTGCTCGTCCGCCCGATATCCGGGGAATATCAGCGACTCGAGGTCATGCATAATCGCGATCACGCTTGAGCGCGAGGGTAGGCCCGGCCCTCCGATGTGGTTGATCGCGCCGAAGCGCTGGTACGAGTCATGAATGCTCTCGACGATTTCGTGTAGCTCGTTCTGCATGCGTTTATCAATAAAGCGCTTGCCCGCGGCTGTCAAGCACTCATGCGCTGCGAATCGCGCTAACCGGAGATAGTTCGCGCGCAACGCGATAGAGCATTGGTTGAGCAGGGAAGCTTTGATATAGTAAAGCTGTACATTGGTTAGGCGTCTCGGTAATGGTGAACCGCGTGCTTCAGACGGCGATGTGGAAAAGGAAGCCGTGGATACCACCGAGAAGCTCTTGAAATCGAGACGCGAGAGAACGAGTGACCGGCACGTTTACTGTGGAGGCGAGGTAAGATGCATTCACATCTGCATTGGGACGAAACGCATCGTGAACTGGAGTACGAAGGGCCGATCTTTACCCTCGAGCGCTCGCGGCGCACAGCGGCCGATGGTCGCGTGGGTGAATATGTACTGGTTAATTCACCCGACTGGGTTAATGTCGTCGGCACCGTCAACGACGAGCACATTCGTGAGTGTTTCCTCATGGTTCGCCAGTTTCGCCAAGGCAGCGGGCAAACTCAGCTGGAGTTCCCCGGTGGCTTGATCGACGAACACGAACGGCCCGAGGACGCAGCGCTTCGAGAACTTCGAGAGGAGACCGGTTATGAGGTCGGCCGGGACGGTATCGTACTTCTCGGCAGCACGAACCCAAATCCTGCCTTCATGTGCAACACGGTCTACACTTACTTAGCGGCGGAAGTTCATCCTCGTGGCGAGCAATCACTAGATACAAACGAAATTGTCGATATTGAGTTGGTTCCGGTTGAAACCGTTTT
>SLBH01000127.1 GCA_007126415.1 Spirochaetales bacterium | reverse complement strand
TACATCCACGAAGACGGTATCCGTATTCACACCGGATTCAAGTATCACGCGATCACCGACAAAAGCGACCCAAACAAACGTCCATACGATCCCGACGAAGCGGCTCGCACCGTGGAGGCTCATGCCGAGAACTTCATCTATAATCAGAAAAAACAGCTCAAGAAGCTCGGCAAGATCATGTCTGAGCCGCCGGTGATTACCGGCCCGTTCGACGCCGAGTTGTTCGGTCACTGGTGGTTTGAGGGGCCGCAATGGATCGAGAGCGTTATCCGTAAGCTCCATGCCGAGGATACCGGTATCGAGATGCTCACCGGCGCGGAGTATCTCAAGCAGTACACCGAGTTGCAGGAGGTGCAGCCGGCGTTCTCGAGTTGGGGGAACAAGGGATACTCCGAGGTCTGGCTCGACAGCTCAAACGACTGGATCTACCGCCATCTGCACAAGATCGTCGAACGCATGATAGACCTCGTCGATCGATTTCCGAACGAAAGCGGGCTTAAAAGGCGCTTTCTCGAACAGGCCGCCCGCGAGGTTCTGCTGAGCCAGGCCTCCGACTGGCCGTTCATCATGCGAGCCGGGACGAACGTGACGTACGCGGTTCGCCGCATCAAGGAACACGTGAAGAACTTCACCACGGTCTACGACTCGCTGAGTCGCGGTGAGGTCAGCACCGAGTGGCTCACCTCGGTAGAGCGTCGGCACAATATCTTTCCGGATATCGACTATCGTGTTTTTGCCCGTACCGCCAGGCGGCACGAATACTCATCACAACCGAAGCATCACATTTGACGGTTGACCGCGCGTAGAGGCGCCGATCTTCCTCGCGGTTCCGGGTTTCACGGTCCCCCTCCTGCAGTACTACACGCCTGTTAAGCTATTACTGAAAATTTGGTAATTCGCTTCTCCCGATTCTGTCCACTACGTTGACATCACCGTAGTTTGCACTACACTATTAGTTCAGTGGGTAATTGTGGGAAAAATTAGGAAATGGTGGGCAGTTGGGGATGATAACCGGCCAGTTTCACAACGCATTGGACGAGAAAGGCCGGCTATCGGTGCCGCAACGGCTCCGGTCGGCGATCGCCGGCACGCAGTTGGTGATCACCCGAGGTATCGACAACTGCCTCTGGGTCTTTCCACCGGACGAGTGGCAGGGAATCTCCGACAGCCTGATGGACGCGGCTTCCCCGTTTACCAAGAAGGCTCGGCTTCTGCAGCGGCGCATTATCGCTCCGGCTCAGGAGATAGAGATCGACAAGGCCGGGAGGATTACGATTCCTCAAGCGCTCAAGGAGGCGGTGGGGCTTAGAAAGGACTGCATTATTCTCGGAATAAAGAAGTACATTGAGATCTGGGACGTAGAAGAGTATGACCGGTATCTCGCGGAACACGAAAACGATTTCCAGGAAGCGGCGGAAGAACTGGGAGGGCTCGTCTCCTTTTAACGATCGCTGCTAAGATCGAGCCGGGGCGCATATGGATATTAGTCATGCATCGGTACTACCCGAGGAAGTTCTGCACTACCTCGCGGTGGACGACACCGAGCATTTGTTGCTGGACGCCACGGTGGGAGAAGGCGGGCATTCGTACGCATTCTTGGAACGCTTTCCGAACCTGCGAGTTATTGGGTTGGACGCGGATTCGCGTATCCTGGGCCGAGCGCGTGAGCGCTTGGCCCGCTTTGGCGATCGGGTTGAGCTCCTGCACACCTGGTTCGACGCTCATTTCGAACGCGAGTTGAGCGCGGAGCGGGATCGGGAGCGTCCGACGCGAATCCTGTTCGACCTCGGCGTTTCGTCGTTTCATTTCAAGGCTTCCGGTGGTGGGTTCAGTTTTCGTGAAGATGAACCGCTGGATATGCGCTTGAACCATGACGAGAGCGAGGACGCCGCCGACCTGGTCAACAGTCTTCCACAAGATGAGCTCGCGGCGCTGATCTATCGCTACGGAGAGGAGCGCTACTCGCGGCGGATTGCCGGTGCCATTGTGCGGCGCCGCTCCGAAAGCCCGTTGCGAAGCAGCTCTGAGCTCGCCGATCTGGTGTATCACGCGGTTCCGGCGCCGTACCGGCGCGGCAGGATTCATCCTGCTACGCGCACCTTTCAGGCGCTTCGCATCGCGGTCAATCAGGAGCTCGAGCGTATTGAACGGGCGCTCGCCGGAGCGATCGATCTGCTCGTGCCCGGCGGCGTCATCGGAGTGATCGCGTTTCACTCGCTTGAGGATCGCATCGTGAAACGGATGTTTCGCGAGAAGAGTAGGGCATGTACCTGTCCGCCGGAGATGCCGATCTGTAAATGTGGGGGTGTGCCGGTTCTTGAGTTGATAACTCGCAAGCCGGTGTTCGCCTCAGAGACCGAGCGTGAGCAGAATCCCGCTTCCCGAACCGCGCGGCTCCGGGTAGCGCGAAAATGCTGACGCCGAACAAGAAAGGGTGGCTACGCGCGATGAAAACCTCGGTATTGCTGGGGCTGGCGGCATTGATTCCTGCGCTTTTGTTCGCAAACGTGGTGCAAGGATTTCGCTTCGAGCGGCAGGAACGCGCGATCTCGAGTCTGCAACGCGAGCAGCACGAGCTATTTGAAGAGAACAAGCGTGCGATCACCGGTATCGCGATGCTCCGGTCGCCGACACGGCTGCGGCGGATCGCGATCGAGGACCTTGAGCTTGAAATGATTACTCCGGAGCGTATCTTGACGATAGAGCTGCCGAGCGGGAGACACAATGGCGACGGCGCGTACCTCAGATAGCCAAACCAATCTCGCGTATCGCGCCGACGAGCTTGCCTCTCGTTGTGGAGGTAGGCTCCTCGGCTCGGATACGGTGGTAATCACGCGTTTCGAGATAGACTCACGGTTGTGCCGTCCGGGGGCACTCTTCGTAGCGCTTGTAGGCGAGCGGCAAAACGGGCACGATTTTCTTGGGGACGCATTTGCGCGAGGAGCGAACGCGGCGCTGGTAACGCACGAGTTTGTACGTGAGCAGCCCGAGATTGTTGCGCGGA
Source organism: Spirochaetales bacterium (assembly GCA_007126415.1). GTDB lineage: Bacteria > Spirochaetota > Spirochaetia > DSM-27196 > SLAA01 > B1Sed10-166. The sequence goes on along the minus strand of SLBH01000127.1, from coordinate 1,254 downwards.
TCTTGGGACACTCCGAGAACGCAACGGCGCTGGTCGCGGTCGACGACCCGCTCCGCGCCTTGCAGGAGCTCGCACGCCGGCGGTTGAGCGAATTCCGTGATCTGGTGCGCATAGCGGTCACCGGCAGCAACGGGAAGACCACGACCAAGGAGCTGATCGCCGGCATCCTCGCGCACGCCGCTCCGACCTATCGCAGCGGCGGCAACTTCAACTCCGAGATCGGCGTACCGCTGTCGGTCTTCGAGGTTACGACCGAACATCGATACGCCGTGTTTGAGTGCGCGATGAATCATCCCGGCGAGATCGGGCTGCTTGCCGATATCGTGCACCCGGAGATCGCACTGATAACGAACATCGCCCCGGCGCACATAGGCTTTCTCGGAAGCCTTGAGGCAATAGCGGCCGAAAAGAAGGCGATCTTCTCGAACTTCACCGGCGAGCAGCACGGCTTCGTGTTCGATGGTGATCGATTCGAACCGTACCTCACCGAAGGCGTCAACGGAACGGTGGAACGCTTCGGCGAAAGCTCTACTCCCGGTTACGAGGGCTGCGAACTCAACGGTCTGCTCGGAAGCACGATCCGCTGGCGTGGGCGCGCGATTCGGGTTCGGCTCCCTGGCTTCCATAACGTTCGCAACGCGCTTGCGGCTATCTCGGTGGCGCTGAAGCTCGGGTGCTCCAACGACGCAATCGTGCGCGGTATCGAAGAGACCGCGGCGTTGTTCGGTCGCGGCGAGCTTATCACCGTCCGGCGAGAGGACGGGGCGATAACGGTACTGCAGGATTGTTACAACGCCAATCAACACTCGGTGGAGGCGGCGATCGAGCTGCTCGACGAGACCGAGTGGGACGGTCGAAAAATCCTGGTGCTCGGTGCGATGAAGGAACTCGGTGAGTTCGCCGGAGAGCAGCACCGCGGGGTTCTCGAGCGCGCGCGTGCGAGCAGCGCCGATGCGGTCTATCTGTTGGGCGAGGAGTTCGTCGCGGCGTTCGAGGCGTGCAGCCTTCAAGCCGAGCCGAGCGGTACGCCCCCCCGGGAGGGCGGCCTCCGGCAACAGCTCGTCGCTGAAACCGAGTTTGAGGAAGTTGTGCAGCGCCTGCGCGCCGATCTGCGTGCAGGCGATCTGGTGCTGCTGAAAGGAAGTCGTGGCATGGCGCTTGAGCGCGTTACCGCGCGGTTGGAGGCGGGTCGTGTTTAAGGAATTCGTTTATCCGTTGGTTCAGTACTTCACGCCGTTCAACGTTTTTCGCTAT
>SLBH01000380.1 GCA_007126415.1 Spirochaetales bacterium | reverse complement strand
GGGATCAACGACGCGGATATCTCGGCCTCGGCCATCGCGGCACCGACGCCGGAAACACCCCCGGCGTGGTTGAGTGCAATCAGCGGTACCACGGTCACCGCCACCACCATGAGCGCACCTTGAAACAAATCGCTCCAGCAAACCGCCAAGAAGCCCCCGAGGAAGGTATAGAGCACGATGACCGCACCACCGATTAGAACGGCGAGTTGATAATCGATCGCGAACATCGACTCGAACAGACGGCCTGCCCCAACCAACCCGGACGAGGCATAGATCGTGAAGAAGAACAGGGTTATCACGGCCGAGAAGATGCGGAGCGTCCCGGTGGGATCCTTGAACCGCTCCTCGAAAAAGCTCGGTAGCGTGATCGAGTCGGTTCTCTCGGTGTAAACCCGCAGTCTAGGTGCGACCAGCAGCCAGTTCGCTATCGTACCGATCAGCAAGCCGATCGCGATCCAGCTCTGGTTCAAGCCGCCGAGCAGCACTGCTCCCGGGAGGCCGAGCAACAGCCATCCACTCATATCGCTGGCCTGGGCGGACAACGCGGTCACCCACTTGCCGAGACGGCGTCCGCCGAGGAGGTAGTCCTCTACGGTGTTGGTGCGGCGATAGAAGTAAAGGCCGAGCGTCATGAGGAACACGAAGTACAGGACAAAGGTGATGATTTCTGCGAAGTTGATCATGCGACTCTCCGGAGTACTGTTGGATCAGTAAATTTTATTGATTCATACTGCATGGTTATGCATTTGTCAATCTTGCGCGCGCGTGAGCGGGCGCGGGCGTGGCAGAGCGGGCGTGGCAGTGTTGACAGCGATACCGGCGCCGATCACAATTGCAGGCGTGGGTTTCAGCATACTCAAGTATGGCGTCGTCGCGGCGGTTGTTCTCGTTGCGGGGTTTGGGCTCCTGCGCTTGCTCGAGGTCAGCATGTTGTATCATCCGGCCCGCTATCCGCAGGGTGACTGGGCTCCGGATTCCCGGGAGTTCGAGCGTGAGGATCTCGGCTTCGAGACCGAGGACGGAGTTGCTCTGCACGGCTGGTACGCGAGCGCGCATCGTAATCCCAGCGGAGTGGTACTGCTGTTCTTTCACGGAAACGCCGGCAACATCACTCATCGGCACGAAAACATTGAGCTGCTGGCGCGCGCCGGGGCCGACGTTTTCATCCCCAGCTATCGCGGTTACGGGCGTAGCGCCGGGAGGCCGTCTGAAAAAGGGCTCTACCGTGATGCCGAGGCGGCGTATCGCGTGCTCACCGAAGACCTCGGGATCGCACCGGAGCGTATTGTGGTCTTCGGCCGGAGTCTCGGTAGCGCCGTTGCGGTAGAGCTCGCCGCGCGTCGCGAGGTGGCCGGGGTGATTCTCGAGGCCGCGTTCACCTCAGCGCCCGATATGGCGCGCGAGATCATGCCGTTTCTCCCGTCGGGGCGGATGATCGGGTCGCGCTTCGAGTCGATCGAACGCGTTGCATCGGTCGAGGCGCCGTTGCTGATCGTGCACGGCGAGCAGGACTCACTGGTACCGTTTGAGCACGGCCGCCGCCTGTATGAGGCTGCGAGCGAGCCGAAGGAGTTCTACCCGATTCCGGGAGCCGGGCATAACGATACCTACGAGCGCGGCGGTGAAGAGTACTTCGTGAGGCTCAGCTCGTTCTGGGAGCGGGCGCGCAACACCATCAGCGACGGATAGACGCCGCCGCTCTCCACGACCGTGGACTCGAGCAGCTCAAACGTCTCGAGCTCGCGAAGCACCGCCTCAAACGGTGCACGCCGCGGACCAACAAGGATTACGAGGCGCCCGTCGGGCTTGAGAACCTGGTGCGCGGCGGTGAGAAAGCGGCGGTAGAACCCTTCGAACTCGATGTTCTTACCGAGGCGTACCCCGTAGGGTGGATTCGTCACGATATACTCGAAGCTTCCGTGCGGGTATTGTTCGTGTATCTCGAGCGCATTGGCGCGTGTAACCGAAATCCGGTCGGCGTATCCACAGGCCTCGAGGTTATCGCGTGCACCCTCTACGGTTGCATGCGTCCAGTCTCCACCGTACAGCACCAATTCGGAATCGAGATCAGCCGCCTCGATCAGGATCGTGCCGGAGCCGCAAAAGGGGTCGAGCAAACGGCGCGCACCTTTGTCACTCGGGATCCCGGCGCGCTGCAACATCGCGAATGCGAGCGGTGTGCGTAGCGTCACGCGCGGGCGGAAGCGCCACGGGAAGCGTCGGTCGAGCGCTTCGCGAGTCATTTGCATGCCGACGAGGCAGTAGTGTTCTATCACGTCTACGCGTAGTTCGAGCTCGAAGTTCTCGAGATCAACCGGCGTTCGATAGCGGCGATTCACGATCGCTCCGACCTCGCGCTGGACGTCGTGGCTTGCAAACGGATGGTCGCCGCTGCGGTTGGTGGTCACACGGAAGCTTCCGGCCTCGGCGAACGCCGGCAGCGGAAGTGACTCCAGTTCGCGCCGAATTGAGTCGAGCGGTTCGTGGTCGCTGAGCGCGAAGTGGTGTAAATGCTCGACGGCATGGTAGATCGAGCGCATCCGCGGTATCGCGGCCCGGAGCCGACGAGCTACGCGGTCATTGCGGCACTCAAGGAACACGTTGCCGGCGAGCGCAAACGGTTTCTCGACGGTCTTAATCTCCCACGCGTCCTCGGGCGTTAGTTCCCGGAACTCCCGAGCCTCGTGCGTTACGTCGGCCTCGATACCGGGATTTGTGGTAAGACGGAACACGCGTTGCCCGCTTTCGCGCGGGGTACGAAAACGATCGCTTAGCGGGCGGCCGGTACCGAGCGGGTTCTTGGCAACGAGTTCTATGACGGCCTCGTAATGCGGCGTCTGCGGAAAGAGGTCAAACAGCGCGAGCGATTCGACGTGGTAGCTCTCTAACTGCGCGAGCTCATCGGCGGCACGTTCCGGGTTACACGAGACGTACAGCACGGCATCGGGGCGCAAGTACTCGAGCGCACGAAGCACGCGCGGATGCATACCGGCGCGCGGCGGGTCGGTTATGACGTACAACGGGCGTTGTAGATCGAGTGCCGGCAGTTGTTCCGACGGGCGCGCGATTGCGCGGTGCGGAGCATGCTGCGGAGCGCCGAGATGCTCGGCGAGATTCCGCTCAGCGGACTCTACCGATCGCGGATGCTCCTCCATAACCGTCACGCGCCCCGCCGCGGCGCCGTTCACGATTCCGAACGAGCCGACACCGCCGTAAAGATCTACGAGTTCGCCGGAACCTCCGGCGTGGCGTGCGAGGCGCTCGCAGCTGTAACGCAGCATCTCTTCGGTGAGGGCGCGATTTGCTTGGAAGAACCCCTGAGAGTGAAACTCGAAACGGAGGCCGAGCAGCTCTTCGGTCAGGTATGCGCTGCCGCGCAGCACCTCGTAGTTTTCGGTTACGCTATGGTCGGTGTTCGGTGGAACATAACCGATCAATACGTTGTCGGCAACACCGCTTTCGGAGAACGCTCGTATTCGCCGGCGGGCGTCTTCAAGTCGCGGCGACTCGGGGTTTAGGATGATCGTTACGCAGCTCTCGAGACGGGTTGTGCGGATCACGGCGTAGCGCAACGTGCCGGTGCGTCTACGAACATCGAAGGCGTCCGGCTCCGGGAACGCGGCGCGAACCGCGCCGATCAGCCGGTTGACCGCGTCCTCGGCGATCGCGCAGCGCTCGATGTTTTCTATGAGGTCCCAGCGCCCGCGCCGGCGGAAACCGAGTCCGCCGGGATGAAACGGCATATCGACGCGGGAGCGATACCCGTACGGCTGATGCGAGAATACGGAGATCTCGTCGGTCCCAAAGAGCTTCGCGAGATCGTCGCGCTTGCGGTCGCGCTGGTGCCGGTACGCAACGTCCTGCGTGGTACAGCCCCCGCAGGCACCGAAATACGGACATCGTGGTGTTTCCATTGGTTACTCGCTAGGTTGTTCTTTGAACACGGCTCAGTCGATGGACGCGAACATCCTCGAACACGGCGGCGCAACTCTCGAGCAGGTGTTCGTCCTTGGTGAAGAACACCAGCTGCGTTCCGTGCTCGCGCTGCAGGTGGTGCAGCAGGCGCAACGCGCCCTCGGTGCGTTCGTCGTCGAGGCTTTCGAACGGCTCGTCGAACACCAGAATACCGTTACCGTCGCGCGCCTTTAGCGCCAACGCGAGCCGCGCGGCGAGCATGAAGGCGTCGCGCGTGCCCTGTGAGAGCTGCTGCGGCCCGCGCGCAGTACCGCCGGCATCCGCCAGCCGTGCACCCTCGAGTGCGAGCTTGGTGAGACTGAGTTCTCTCCGGTCGCCGGTTATCGACCCGAGGCGATCGGTGATCTCGCGCGCGAGGTCTTCCAGAACGTGATCGGACTCGGCAGCTATCTCGGAAAAGATCTCGGCCGCGACGCCGGAGGCCTCGCGTCTGTGATTGAAGCTCGTGATCTCGCGTTCGAGATCGGCGATTTTCGTTTCGAGTGCAAGTAACTGCTCGGGTATATCGCCGAGCGATCCGCGCACACTGCCGCGGAGCTCGGAAACCTCGGCGGCGAGCCTGTCTCGCGAGCCCTGCAGTGTCGTGATCTCCTGAGCTAAGCGCGCGCGGCGCGTCTCGGCTCGCTTGATCTTCTCGTGTTCATCCGGCGTAGCTTCGGTCTCGGTCGCTTGCTCAACTACGTGGTTCAACTGCGCCCGGAGAGCGGCGCGGCCGGTTGCGCCGTAGCGTTCGGCCGCTTGCTTGAGCTCCTCCGCAACTTCGTCACGCCGGCGTCTTCTACCGTCGTACTCGGCGCGCGCGTTGTGGTAATCCCGCGTTGAAGCAACTCCGAATCGCTCGAGAAACGCACGCAGTCTCCGCTCGGCCTGCTCGGTCTCATCCTGCGCGCTCTGCTCGGCGCTGTGGGCCTCACGGAGCTTGCGATCTTGATCCTCGAGATCCAATCGCCGACGCTCGCACTCATCACGGGCGGCGGAGGCCTTGGACTCAATCGAGCTCAGCGCACTGATCATACCCTCGTAGCTCTCGGCGGCCAAGGATTCGCCGGTCTCACGTTGCCACTCGTCGCGAGCGCGCTTGACTGCGTTCTCGATCGGGGTGTTGTCGTACTCAACGGTGCGCGTGAACCCTACCGAAACCGCCAGAACCACCGCAAGCGCTGCAACCGCCGCCGCAGCGACCACGCCCTCGGGAACCCCGAACAGCACCGCCGGAGCCGCGGCGGCGGCGAGCAGCCCGGCGGCCGCCGCGAGTACCACCGGACGCGGGCGGCGGCTGGTACGCGGAACCGGCTCGACGCGGTTCTGCTCCAGACTGCGGCGCAGGCTCTTCGCCGCCTCGCCCAACCGCCCGGCGGCGGCCGCGCCCCCTTCGGCTTCGCGGTAAGCGCGCAGTGCGCCCTCACGCTCGTGTTCACAGTGCTCGCGAGCCGCTGTGTTCCGGCTCACTCGCTCGCGCGAGGTCTCGAGTTCGCGCTCGAGACGCGAGAGTTCCTCACCGCGCGGGTCGGCGAACGCGCTACGGTGCTCGAGTTCGCGCTCGAGCTGCTCGAGCGTCTCGATTTTTGCGAGTAGGCTGCGCGCGCGTTCATGTTCGGCCGCACCGGACTGCTCGGCGAGGTAGCGCTCAACACGAGCGTGCTCCTCGCGGAGCTCGTGAAGCGCGCGGTCGGCGTTCTCGAGCTCAAGACTACGCTCCTGCAGATCCTGCTCCTGCCGTAATATATCGCTACGACGCGCCGCGAGGCGGTCGCGGTCCTGTTCGATCTCCTCAAGCTGCGACTGCAGCTCCTTCAAGCGCTTCATGTGTGCATAGGTCTTGTTCTCGGAAGCTTCCTTCTGAAGCTCCGCCGCGATTGCGCTCGGATCTATACCGCCGGAGAACAGCCGCGCCTTGACCGCCTGCATCCAGTCTGCGTTCTCGGAGACGTTGAGCGTGACGGCGCCGGAGTCTATCGCGAGCAACTCGGTGAACTCCTCGACCGCGATCGCGCCGTTCCAATCAGCGGGCTCAACGCTGCTGTTACGCTGCTTTCCGTAACGCGCCTGTAGCGACCGCGCCTCGCTGGTAGTGCCGTGGGGGCGACAGAGGCAATCGAGTAGGGCGTGAAATATCGTAGTTTTGCCGCTTTCGTTGGGTCCGACGAAGACCGTCACCGGGGCAAAGTCGAAACTGCGGCCCTGGTAAAGTCCGAACGACTCGAGGTTGATCTTGCGAATCATCGGCGGCCCTCCACGCGTTGCTTGATCTTGCCGAGCGCGATGCGTCGCGCCTCGAGCAGGATCCGGACCTCTTCCTCGGAAGACGCGCGCCGCCGGCGCTCGTGCCAGTGATCGAGAAAGCGCCGCGCAAGCGGTAGCGACCCAAAACCGCTCAAGGGTTCGAGCTGCTCGGTGTTGATCTCGAGCCTGCGGACGCGTGACTGTAGCCGTTGTCGCAAGCTCTTGCTTAGTCTCGCGCTCTCGTCCTGCGACTCAACCAAGCCGGTTAACGAGATCTCGAGGTAATCAGCCGATCCAAACAGTGACGGGTCGAGATCCTCGATTGCGCGGTCGGGATCTATCCCGACCGGAAGCTCGAGCTCGTGATACCGGCCGGCCGTCTCGAGGGTGACCGCCTCGCGCGGCCGTATCACGCCGCCGGAGAGGTCGAGAAGCTGTGCCGTGCGCGCCCCGGTCTCTCCGCGTCGCCACACGCGAGCTGATCCCGGATAGCATGCGTAGCACCCGTCGAGCTGCTCGGTGCGCGCGGTGTGAATATGGCCGAGAGCGGCATAGGAAGCGCCGCAGCGCCGGAAGAGGTCGGCGTCGATCGCGGCGGTCTCGTCCTCGCTCTCATCGAGCCCCGAGAACCACATGCCGGAGAGTGTGCCGTGCATCAACGCGATGCGAACCGCGCCGTCCGGCGGCGGAAACTCCCACGACACGTACTCTGCGTAGTCGGGCTGAAACGGTACCGCGATAATCTCGAGCCCGAGCTCGGGCCTCGAGACACAGCTGAACGGTGTTGTGTCGACCCATGTGATGCGGCCGAGGCTTTCGCCGTCGATCGAGGCGCCGTCGCTGCGAAGCGCTTCATGGTTGCCGGGAATCGCGACAATCTCACACTCGGCCGGCAGCTTCTCGCAGCGAGCTGCTACCTCCGGCGCGAGTGCAACCGCATCGGGATAGGTGTCGAAGAGATCGCCGGCGATCAAGAGCATGCGAGCCTCGGTGCGACGGCAGAGCTCCAGTACTTCGTCGAACACCGCGAGTGAGTACTCCTGCTCGGAACGCGAAAGATGCAGGTCGGCAAGATGGATAATGCTGCTCATAACGTGAACGGCCTCACTATACGCGAGTTTTCGGCCGACCGCAAGCTTGCGCCGTAGCGGATGATCGAGCAGGGTAACGGCCCGAGGCGCCCCGGGCAGGCAGGTCCCCCCGGGGGCTACCCTGCCTTCGCCTGCCTGTGTGACGGGGTGTATCCGGCGTGCATTAAACGGGAAGTTTGAAATACGGTTCAAAATTCGTTATAGTACGAGGATAAGGAGGAGTTGCGCATGAATATTGCAGAAGCTTCCACTAATCTCTCGCAGATGCAGGTTCAACAAGAAGCCGGTACTCGGATTCTGCGTATGGGCATGGACAATGCCGAGATGCAGGCTGAGGCCGTGAATCGCATGGCGGAAACCGCTCCCCAAGCAGGAGAGCAGGTGCAGCAGCAAAGTCAGGTTGTCGGTCAAGTCGCCCAGGAAGGGCATCTCGGCAACATCATCGATCTGCACGCTTAGCTCCACAGGTGTCCGTCTCGGCCGGGCTGCGCGCCGCAGCGCGTTCTGCGCTCGGAGACTATCAGTACCTGGTCGAGCGCGGATATCCTGCGCGTCCGGCTATAGAACTCGTTGGAAATCGTTACCGCCTCACCCGTGAAGAGCGTAACATGCTGTACCGCGGGGTAGTCTCGCGGGCACGAGCCGCCGACCGAAAGAAGCGCGTTATTGAACCCCGCGAGGTTTGTAGAAGGCCTGACGTAGGGCAAGCGGCGTCGGGCCTGCCGGCGCCGGCGGGCCCGGTAGTTCTCATCGACGGACACAACGTACTCTATACCATACGGGCTTACCTCAGTGGGGTTGCGGTGTTTCTCTGTACCGACGGCGTGCTTCGTGACGCCGGAGCGGCGCACGGAAAGCATCCCCCGCCCGAACGGCTCGCCGAACTCTGCGGAATTCTATCCGGCGCGTGCGCCTCGCTTCATGGTGGCCTGAGGCCCACGGTGCTGCTCGATGCGCAGCTGAGTTCCGTCGAACTGCTTGTAGAGGCGTTGCGGTCGGCGTTCACGATGCATGCGCTCGAGTTCGAGGTGCGTGTTACGCGCGAGGTCGACCGTGAGTTGCTTTCCGCGAATCCGCCGGCGGTGATAGCCGGTAGCGATTCGGTGTTGCTCGACCGTGGCAATGCAGCTGTCTTCGATCTCGCGCGTTACGCGCTCGAGCGTACCTACGGTGCGCGTTTTTTGGATTTGACCGCCGAACTCGAGACCGGTACCGAGGATACGATATGAAAGCGAGTTTTGTTTTGGTGGAGCCCGCTCGGGCCGAGCATATCGGCGTAGCGGCGCGCGCGGTGAAGGCACTTGTAGATGCCGAGCTTCGCTTGGTGGCCACCGAAGCGCACCTCGACGCACGAGCGCAGTGGGCCGCGCACGGAGCGGTAGACGTTCTCGAGCGCGCCGAACATTACGATACGTTTGAACAGGCCGTCGCCGATTTAGGGTTGCTCGTAGGAACCACCGCGCGGAGGCGCGGCTTCACCGGCCGGTACTATCGGCCGCGCGAGGTTGCAGAGTTGTTCACGGCAAAACGGCAAACGCTGTCCCGCGTTGGAGTGGTTTTCGGCCCGGAGGAGCGTGGGCTGCGCAACAGCGAGCTTCGACGCTGCGACGTGCTTTCGAGCGTCGTGCTGCGGCAGGATCAACCGTCGCTGAATCTCGGGCAGGCGGTTACGGTGTACGCGTACGAGCTTTCGGAGCGGGCGGTGAGTCGTAGACCGCGCGGCACGCCGCCGGCGGCCGGGACGCAGGAGGCGTTGCGGAATCGAATGCAGGAGCTTCTCGCGTATCTCCGGATCGAACCCGAAACGCCGTTGTACCGCACGCTTCAGGAGCGCAGCGCAGCGCTGCACGACGCGGATACCGAGCTTGTGCTCGGCGTTCTCAACAAGCTCGTGCCGCGCCTACCTGCCGAGTAGGCGCACCCGATCGCCGGACTCGAGCCTACCGCCGCGGCAGCTCACCGAAGCCGATGCAGCCTGCACCGCGGTGCGAAGTGCGCGGCGCAGGTGTGATGTCTCCGGCGAAGGGCACGGTCCCATCATCGCTACCAACACCGCGGCGAGAATGTCTCCGGCGCCGGTAGCGTCACGAACAGCCGCTTTGGGGGCATTCTCGGTGATCTCGAGCGTGTACCGCCTCAGAACGGCCCCGTCGGGCCCATGCTTCTCACAGCACAGCGCGCCGCGTTCCAAGATCGAGTCCCGTACCGATGGGTGTCGGGCGAGCGCACGCCACTCGGCGGCGGTTCCGAGCACCACCTCGGCGTGATCCGCGAGTAGCTCCAGAGCGGCGTCGGGGGCCGCCTGCACCACGTGCGGCGAGCCGAGGTCGACCCAAACCGCCGGTGTTTTCGAGCCCCTCACCACGCGCGCGAGCAGACACTCGATGAGATCGCGGTGGGGCAGGAGAAACCCCTCGAGGTAGAGGAGTTCGGCGGACTGCAGTGCACCGAGCGGCAGATGCCTGCTCGAGAGGCGCCCGGCGGCGCCGAGGCCGACTACGGATGCGTACTCGGCGATGCGGACGCAGAACCCGGTTGGGAGCGACGGCAGCACCGCCGTATAATCAAGCGCTCCGAGGTTGTGAAGCTCGCTGTGGAAGGCTCTACCGCCGGCGTCTCTCCCAACCGCACCGCAGTAGCCGCAATCGGTGCCGAGCTGCGCGAGCAAGCGCAGCGTGTTGTACGCGCCGCCTCCGAGCACGCCGTGCTTGAAGCGCGGGTCGCGACGCAGAAGCTGCGCAACCCGATCGGTTTCGGCCCAGCTCAACAACGCCCCATCGTCAAGAATCGATCCGTCCCGCGGCAATGCTCGCTTGAGCGCGCGCGTCGCCGGGTCACCCCGTTCGAACTGGAGGTCGAGAAGCGGCCGGCCGATTGCGAGTACCGTACCCATGAGCTCTATCGAAACTCTTCGAGGATGTCCTCGATCCGGGGACCTTCGTAGACAGCGTGTTCCTTGTACTCATACGGAAACACGGCGCGGGCTGCGGCGATTCCGGCGTCCTCGGCCGATGCGCCGTCCGCCTGTTCGCGCTTCTGTGCTGCGAACCAGTCTTTGACCTTGTGATGATTCGGAACATGGACCAGACCGTATTTTTGTTTCAGTAGTAGCTTCACTTTGTCGGTCATTTCACAGACTCCTTCACAGACGTCTTCACAGATTACCGAGAGTTGTTGTCGGCCGGCTTGTGCGCGCCGCTATCGGACACCCCGCGAGACGGTAGCGGCGGCCGCGATTAGCGAAAGCGGTCCAAAGCGCGGTCGATCTGCTGCTCCGCCTCCTCGCGGGCGCGTCCCTCCGCCTCGCGGCGGGCTTCCTCGGCGGCGTCACGCACGCGCCGCTCGGCTTCTTGCTCTAGATCCGCGGTTCGGCTATCGAGCCGAGTTCGCAGCGTGGCTACCTCGGCGCGATACTCCTCTACACGAGCGACGTAGCCTTCAACCTGCTCTCGGTACCTGCGCAGCTCGGCAAGCTGATCTTCGCGTTGCGAAAGCTCATCCTGCAGCCTTCGCTCGGCCTCATCGCCGACGCGCTGCTGTAGCTCCCGACGTCGACTTTCGAAGAAACCGCGCAACTCGGCCTGAAACGGGCCGTCGAGATTGCTGTGAGCGCTGATTGCACCGCCGGGACCGAACTCGAGATCCACCGAAACGCGTGGTATCGAGTAGAGAATGTCGCGCGCCGGCGACGCGATCTGGTCGCCCTCCGGCACCTCGAGCGCGAGCTCCTCGAGCCCAACCCGAACTGCGCCCTGCGGAAATCCCGAGCGCCGAATTCGCAGATCCGTTTCGAGGTCGTACTTACCCTTGGCTCCCTCGATCGAAACGATCCCGGAACGCCCGCCGATCGAGAACTCGAAACCGTTCATCTTGCTTGCGATCTCGAGCTCGCCGGCCGAGCCGTCACGCATATCGAGCACTCCGCCGGCCTCGATTTCGCGCTCATCGTCGAATCGTGCGAACTGCGCCGTGGTTGGATCATCCACAAGCCGGGGCTCGCTCGAGACCGCTCCCACGGTGAGCTCGTAGAGATCCCGTGCCGCGCGGTCACCCACCGAGAATGCAACCCGCTCAAGTAGCACCCGCGGATAATTACGGGCCGGGTACTCAATAGAGCGCCCCACACGGCCGGCGTCGGGCGAGTCGGGACGCTCGCGCGCGCGCAGGCGGTCTATCGCGTCCCAGACCGTGCGAATGCGTTGGTACTGCTCGTTAAGCGGCTCGTACAGTTCCGGCACCACAAACGCAGCGATCGCCGAGGCATCGGTGAAGTCGAACTCGGGAACGAGCTCGCGAAGATACGCGATATCGTCCTGTATGAGCACCCCGGTGCGCTCGAGTTCGTTTCGGTAGCGTTGCGTTTCCTCTTGTAGATCGGCACGGATCCGCCGCACCTCCTCGACGCCGTCGTCGAGCTCCAGATAGGCTCGTTCTACGGTTCGGTACGCATCGCGCACGGCATCAACCGAGCGCAGCTCCGCCGGTCGGATATCGGTGACTTCCTCCGCCCGCTCGGCCGCGCTCCGTGCGCGGGCCTCGAGGCCGGGAATCTCGGCTTGGTAGCGATCGATGCTGTCCTCGATCTCCCGTGCAAACGCGGTGAGGTGTTCCGGGGTTGTGAGCCGTCCGTAATGCGAGCGGATCAGCTCCTCGGGGTCGATATCGGCGAAGCGGTCGGACACGAGCTGATCGAGGCGTGGAAACTCGAGTGCCGGGTCATCGGTGTCCGGCGGGGCAGGCGCGCGTTCCGGCGGTAGTGCCCCGGACTGCTCGCGCTCGGTGTTCCAGCGAACTTCCTGCGTTTCAATGTTGCGCGCAACGAGCTTGCCGCGCAACGCCTGAGCGAGATCGAACCGCAGCTCGGTGTAGCCGAGCTCAAACAAGTTTCGATAGGGGCGGTTCTTGTCGGCTACCGCGAGTGATCCGAACGAAACCCCGGGCTGTAGCGGCCTCACGCGCAGTTCACCGAACTCCACCCGAGCGCCGAACAACGACTCGAGCCCACGCGTAGCGCCGCGTTCTATGAGATTGTCGGCGAAGAATACAACGAACACCAGTGCGGCGGCGGCTACCGCGCCCAGGAGCGCGAGTTTGACCGGTTGCAGGACACCACGGTTGTGGCGCACCGCGGCTGCGATCGTCCTCAAGCGACGGGCCTGATCCGCTGTGAGCTCAAGCGGTCGTGTATAGGTGGTGCCGGCTTCATCGAGCGCGTAGAGCTCGAGCAGGAAGCTGCGCTCCTCGCGCAACACAACCCGCTTGAGGATGCGGCGCTCAAAGCGGTCGCGGGGAATCGTGGCTTTGAATAGCTTCGGGGCTTTCGGTTGTGCGGCCATATCTCTTTGTCTACCCCTCCTGTTGCCTGCGCTTCTTGTCACCGGACTCTGCTGTAGGCGCCGTTCGCCCAACGGACCCAGCCGGTGATACGCTGCACTATCGGCAGCTTGACAAACCACCGCACCGGCGGGAGCGCCGCGATCTTTGCGCGCAGCGTGTTGCGGTAGATTTGTACGAACGCGCGTGCCGCCGCATATACCGGAATCCATAAAACCAACCCGAGCGCGAGGCCACCGGCCACCAGCGTATTGTTGAATCCGGTGAACGGCGCGATCGGCAGGTTGTACAAGGTCGTGAGCGGTCCCTGCAGCGCCGCCACGGTCAGAATGCGGTATCCGATGCTGTCCAACAGCGGGTCGGTTAGCCCGGCAAAGGGCGAGAGCGCTGCGAGAGTCAGCAGCGCGACCGAAAGGTTCACTTTCACAAGAAACAAGGCGACGAACAGCGCAATCCAGATGAGATTGCCGGCCGGGATCAGCGCCAGGGCCACCGCGCACCCCGCCGCCGCCCCAATTTCGCCCGGCCGCCGGTTGGAGTTCAAGGCGGCGACTACGCGTGCTACGGCATTCACAATCACGAGGAGGTCTCCTTATGTTATGAGATTACGGCACGATCACTCCGCGGTCAAGCGTTCCGCCGTTAAGCGTTCTTCCATCAGCACATAAGGGTCGCGCTCGCTACCGTCGAACTCAACGAAAAAGCGCACGGTTCTCGCGAGATCGCGCTCAAAGGTTTCGTAGACCTTGTAGAACGTTGCGATATCGTCGCTGTACAACTGAAACAGGACCAGATAAGCATTGTCGACATCCTGCACCGCGAACTGCCGGTAGGCTTCGGTGTGGTATTCGTCGTCATAACGGGCGGCGAACTCGAGCTGATAGCCCTCGATGATCCGGCGCTTGCGCTCGCGCATGATCACGGGCGAAAGATCCTGATCATAGAGTTCCGCCAACATTGCACGGAGTTGTGCGATTTCACGTCGGAATCGATAACGGTCTTCGATCGAGTGCTGTATCCGTGCGTACTCGGGTGAATCCTTGCCGTAACGTTCCGCAACAAAGAGGCGCGAGCCCTCGTCGCCCACGAAGGTAGCGAACTGCTCGTTGAAGTGATCCTCGCCCGGCAGCCATAACGTGGCGTGAGCGAGCTCGTGGAGAATGAGGTTTGCGAGGCGGTCTACCGGGAACCGTTGCATAAACGGGTAGAGTGGATCCGGGAGATAGCCGAGGGTGCTGAATGCCGAGATGCCGCGAACCAACGTGTCGTAGCCGCGTTGGTTGAGCCGCTCCGCTTCACGCTCCGCCGCGCGGCGGTTGAAGTACCCGCGGTACGGCATTGAGCCGAAGAACGGGTATCTCCAGCGGTAATGGCGGAACGCGAACTCCGGGCTTGCCGAGACGACGTACGCGATTGCAGTTCGATCGGTCTGCACGATGTGTCGATAACTGCCCGGGTCGGCAAGCTCTACGTAATCGCGTGCATATTCCAGAATCGCCTCGACGCGATCGAGGAACACGATCTTCTCGCTGTCTGTTTCGGGCGCCTCGCGGACGGTGCTCACCGGTCTGCGGCTCAACAGGTCTTGAAGAAGCCCCCAACCTTGTCCAATCAAGTACGGCACCTGAAGGTAAACGGTACCGAACGCGAGGACGACGGCCGCCACTGCAAGCACCGCGAGCCGTCTTCTGCTCAATCGAACCATACGAACTCTAACCATACCACGGAAGCGCGCACACGACAGCCACTCCGCAGCCGGACTCAAACCCGCCGCGCGGGTATCGCCGCAGGACAGCCCGGGCTCAAGCGCCGCGCCACCGCCGAACGATCTCTGCGCCGGTCCCGAGCCCCCGACGGTAGTCGCGCTCAAGCGCGGCGCGGTCGCGCGTGAGCCGCGACGATTCGAACTCCTTCGGAGGATTGACCTCGAGGACCTCGCATCCGGTTGGCGGGTTGCGCATGAACTCAAGCGCCCGGTTGTAGCGCTCCGGTCTCTTGCTGATGCACGCGAGTAGCTCCGGGTGCGAGCGTAGAGCGCGACGAAGTAGCAGGTTGGGGCCTCTGGGCTTCATCCGGTACGCACGCGGTCGCGAGCGAAGCACCATGATGCGCCGCGCACCCATGCGGTGGGCCTCTATCGCAGGAATGGGATCGGCGAGCCCGCCGTCGACGAACAGCTCGGCGTGTTCGTCTACGCCCTGCTCGGATTCGAGACGGTTCTCGGTCTCGAGTCCGGGAATCGGAACGAAACCCCGATAGAAAACCGGCATAGCG
>SLBH01000235.1 GCA_007126415.1 Spirochaetales bacterium | reverse complement strand
TGGCGGTAGAGCACTTCTTGTTCTCGTATCGGGCCTTTCACCAGGACCGTGAATAACATGAATAGTCCGGAGCACGCAGTTGCACAACTCGCAGCGCAAGGACTCATCCGCGCCCTCGGCGCGCACAGCGCAGTGGCATCGATTCGTTCGTATGCTCGAACGGCACCTCAGCACCAAGATATCCGGCCGGTTATGACCACTGTTTGAAAGAAAGCAGTACACACGACGACCGAATTGGCTTACTTTTTGTGTATGCAGTCGTATAACGTTATTTTGATCGGGACGGGGCAGGCCACCGGCACGATAGTGTCGGGACTGCTGCAAAGCGGTTTCTCGGTCGCGGTCGTTGAAGGAGACCGCGTCGGGGGTTCGTGCGTAAACTACGGCTGTACGCCCACGAAGACGCTCGTGGCCGGTGCCAGGGCCGCGCACATGGCGCGCCGTAGCGCCGATTTCGGCGTTCACGTCGGGTCGGTAAGCACAAACTTTTCCGAAGTAGCCGAACGCGTAAACGCGATGCGAAATCCGGCAACCGAGGGCTTTCAGGCATGGCTCGAGGAGGCAACCGCGTTCTACCCCGGTTGGGCGACCTTCGTCGACGAGCACACCGTCGCGGTGGGTGATGCGCGCATCAGAGGAGAACGCATCGTTATCCACACCGGAACGCGCGCGCGCGCGCCGAGCTTTCCGGGCGCCGACACCGTGCCGTGGATGGACAACAAAGGTATTCTAGACTTGACCGAGTTACCGGGCCACCTCGTTGTGATCGGCGGATCCTACATCGGCCTCGAATTTGCCCAGGCGTTCCGCCGATACGGTAGCGACGTAACTGTGCTTCAGCGTGCCGATCGCTTGATAACCCGAGAAGACCCTGATATTGCCGAGATTGCGGAGGAGGTGCTGCGCAGCGAAGGCATAACGGTCGAGACCTCGGCTGAGATTGCGCGACTTGAAAACGCTTCACAGGGCTTACGCGTGCGGTACCGCCGCGGCGAACGCGAGCACGCAGTCGAAGGGTCGCACCTTCTGATCGGAATTGGACGCATACCAAACAGCGATTCGCTGAATCTTGATGCGACCGGTATCGAGACCGATTCGCGCGGGTTTATCAAGGTCGACGAGTACGGACGCACCTCGCTGCCACACGTATACGCGCTCGGCGACGTAAACGGTTACGGCGCTTTCACACACACCTCGGTTCACGACGGACAGGTATTCATGGACCAGGTTACACAGCCGGCGGCCGGCACCGCGGACGGCGCAGCCACCGCGACACCGCGACGCACGCTTCTGTCCCGAACGCCTATTCACTCGATGTTCATAGACCCTCCGCTCGCCCGCGTAGGGCTATCCGAGACCGAGGCTCGCGCGCTCGACCGGCCTGTGAAAATCGCGAGACGCGAGATGCGTACCATCAACCGCGCCCGTGAGAAGGCGGAAACGGCCGGAATAATCAAGATACTCGTGGACCCCGAGACCCAGCTGATTCTCGGCGCCACGGTCTTCGGCACCGGAGGCGACGAGATCATCGGCATGATGGCGCTCGCTATACAGAACCGCATCCCCTACCCTGCGATCGAGAACACCGTGCTTCCACATCCAACGGTGTCGGAGCTTATTCCGTTTATGTTCGCAGATCTGCAACCGCTGAGTTAAAATCCTTCAGCAACCGTTCACCGGGAATTTCTGTTGACCGCCGTACGCGCTTGCACTCAGAGATATATATTTGTATCTTAGATTAAGTGAAAAAAGTTTCCACAAGGCGGAATACCATGGATACGACCACCATTATCATCATCGTAGTTGTGCTGGTCCTGCTGTTCGGCGGCGGCGGTTTCTTCTATAACCGACGGCGATAGGTGAGCCGAAGGGTACCTGATGCTCGCGGACTCCACCGGCAAAGCCGGCGCCGGCGGTCTGAAGGATATGCGTGCGGGGTCCTGCACCGGGTTCAGGACCCCGAGACCGCCGGGTACGACCGCATACCGCTCAGCGCTTTGAAGACCGGCGTAGTGACGGTTGTCGTGGTGGTAACCGTACACGAAACTGCCGGTAGTCTGCATGGCGCCGTACGGGCCTGTCACCGTGCCGTCGATGGTCCACCGGCCTTCTAATTCCTTCGTCGTTTGACACCTCGCCCTCTGAGACCCAGCCGTCGGCTTCCGCTTCCTGATGCACCGAAAAGCAACCCAGCCAACGGATATTCGGCAGGGGGTGCGGTCGCAAGCTGCAGCTTTCGTTGTTCCACCCGATCAGCAAGGTTCGCCGCGAAGTAATGCCGCCGGCTGTGGAACACCCCCCCCGCTCGGGTCGGCGTCCAGCTTTCGCAGCCCAGTAAGCCAACTAAAAGCAACGACTCCCACCTGCATGATCACGTTGATGGATTTCGCGGGCAAAAACGCTCCGGTTGCGGGATCCTTTTGCTGTGCGTAGTAGTAACCACCGCAGCCCGAACGTCTGAACAAAGAAAACCGGCGTACCATACTCACTCCCTCCCGATAGGTCTTTCTGCGTGCCTATCTGCAACTGGGTTTTTGAGCAGAACGCCGGTTGTCCGGTGGTTCTCTATATCCCTACTGTGTAGGGAATTATGTTGCATCTCCTAGGGGAGTCGAACCCCTGTTGCCGGGATGAAAACCCGGTGTCCTAACCACTAGACGAAGGAGACGCGATTGATTACGGCGTACAATACCGAAACGGCGTAAACCTGTCAAGCCGTTGCGTTGGTGTCGCGTTGCGTCGCGTTGCCTCGCGTGCCTCGCCTCTGCAACGCTACGCGGTCGCAAGAAAAGCGGCCCGCCGCAATTCGGTGTGGAAATCACGATATGCGTACGGGCCGCGGGTGGGGGGCTGTGTTAGTCGTCATTACGACTCGAGGAGTCGTTTACTCCATACGCTCCTGCAGTCGCTGCCAGAGCTCATCGTCTTGCTGAATCGCGGTCGCGATCTCGTTGAAGCGCTCAACGTCGAGTCCGGCGTCCTGGACGGCCGTCTGCATCTCTTGCTGCGCCTCCTGCTCAACCTCTACGAGTTCATCGAGCAGATTATCGTACTCGCTTTGCTCCGCGTCTGAGATGTCTTCCGGCGCCTCAACCTGGGGGTTGATCGACGCGCTGTGAATCTCCTGGAAGCGCTGTTGATCGAGCTCCGAATCCTCGATCTGTGCCTCGATCTGGGACTGCGAGTCGATCTGAATCTCCTGCACCTCGTTCATGGCGCCCGCGAACTGATCGAGTTCGTTGGAGTCCACCTCAACCTGAGGCGCCTCGGGTTGCTGCATGGGATCATCCGGCGCTTGTTGTGGCTCGTCGAACTGAGCGAACGCGGGAGCCGCGAACATTGAAACCGCAAGAAAGCCTCCCAGAATAATCGATAGATTGCGTCGTGTGCCTGTCATACGTATGTTCTCCTTTCCGTTCATCGAAAGACTCGATGCTCCGATGCGTGTTTATCTGAAAGCTACAGTACGCGTATCAATACGGAGTCCACACAACGTCAAAATAATGCAAAGAAACACCTCGCCGGCGGTAGGCCGCGGTGCGCGCAGCAAAATGAGCGTTTATACCTATATCGCTTTAAGTCCAGTAGTGCTAAATTTATAAGTAACATAACCAATAAACGATGTGAAAATGGATGTACCGAAGGTCCTTGTTTTGGACGGCAACAGCACTTTTCGATTCGGCCTGCGAAGCGCGGTTGAGAACGCCGCGAGCGCCACCGTCGTCGGTGAGGCCGCAAGCTCCGAGGAAGCGTTGTCACAGATCGAAGCACTCAATCCTTCGGTGCTCCTCGTAGACTGGCAGAGCGCTCAGCCGCAGTTCGAGAAGCTGCTACGCGCCGCCCGAGACTGCGCGCCCCCCGCTCGCATCTTGGTCTGCAGCGACGCCGTCGGGCACGCCATGATCATTCGCGCGTTGCAATCCGGTGCGGGTGGAGTCGTCACCAAAAACACCACCCCCGAGACCTTGGTAGAGGCAATCACGGCGGTAAGCCGTAATGAGTTGTTCCTCCAGGTTCATGCTAAGCAGCGGGCCGGGGCTTCGGATAACGATAGAGATCACGACGCACCAGCCTCTCAGCAGCTCAGTCGCCTCACCGCGCGTGAGCGAGAGATATTTCGACTAGTCGCCCAAGGCATGCTCACGCACGAGATCGCCGAACATCTGTACATTAGCAAACGTACCGTGGAGAATCACCGCAGTAGCCTTATGCGCAAGCTGGAGTTACGCAATCAGGTAGACCTCGTGCGGTATGCCGGCCTCAACGGACTGCTCGACCTATAACTCTTG
>SLBH01000258.1 GCA_007126415.1 Spirochaetales bacterium | reverse complement strand
CGCCGGCGGCGAGCGCGCTGCGGGGGGCGGGCTCGCGGCCGAGGCCGAGCGCAAGCCGTCCCCGGCCGGCGCCGCACCGGATGAGGACGACCTCTCGCTCGAGGAGCTCGAGGCCGCCGACGACACCGCTGAACAGAGCGGCGCGGTGACCGGCGCGGCACCCGCCGAGACACAGCCCGAGGCCGCGTCGGCCGGCGCCGAGAAGGCCGGCGGAAAGGCCGAGGCCGAGGCTCGAAAGAAGGTATCGGGCTCGGTGCTACGCGTCGACAGCAAACGCATAGACGATTTGCTCAACCTCGTGAGCGAGACCGTCATCAACAAAGCGAGCTTCAACCAGCTTTCAAACACGTTCAATGAGTTACTGTCGCAGGTGCAGGAGCATCAGGAGCAGCACCGGGGGGTGTTGCAGGAGCTGTTTGAGGCGCTTCCGAACTACCTCGAGCGCGCACAGCGCGGAGAGTCTCCCAAAGACCTGCGTCGCGAGTTCGTGGGTAACTTCGAGCGCGTCGGCGGCATCTTCGACCCGTTCCAAGCCGGTCTGAAGAACACCGTTTCAAAGTACCGCAACACCGCTCAGAACCTCGGCCGTATTACCGGCGAGCTGCAGGAAGGGGTGATGCGCATCCGCATGGTGCCGATCGCGCAGATCTTCTCGCGCTTCCCGCGCCTGGTGCGCGATCTCTCGCGATCGCTCAACAAGGGGATGCGGCTGAAGATAGAGGGCGAGGACACTGAGCTTGATAAGTCCGTGATCGAGGATCTGCTCGATCCGCTTATTCACTGCGTGCGTAATGCGCTGGATCACGGCATAGAGTCGGCGGAGGAGCGCCGCAAGAGCGGAAAGGCCGAGGAAGCCACCGTTACGCTCAGCGCAAGTAACGAAGGCAACATGATCTTGATCGAGGTTTCCGACGACGGGCGCGGGATAGATGTCGAGTCGGTGCGTGCCAAAGCCGTGGAGCGCGGGGTGGTGCACCCAAGCAAAACCCTGACCGATCTCGAAGCCTTCAACCTCATCTTCGAGCCGGGCTTTTCCACCGCAAAAGAGATCACCAACGTCTCCGGACGCGGCGTGGGCCTAGACGTAGTCAAGCGCCAGATCGAGAAGCTCAACGGCGAGGTCTCGGTCTGGTCGGTAAAGGGCAGCGGCACCAAGTTCACGATCAAGATCCCTCTCACGCTCGCAATCATACAGGGCCTGCTGGTGCGCGTCGGCAAAGAAATGTACGTAATCCCGATCACCTCGGTGATCGAGAGCCATCGAATCAAGCCGTCGGATATCAAGATGCTCGACAACTACGAGGTCTTCAACGTGCGCGAGGATGTCGTGTCGTTGCTACGGCTCAACCGGTTGTTCAAGGTCTCGACCGATGAGGAGAAGGATCACGTATTCGTGGTTATCGTCGGCAGCGGCGACAAGAAGATGGGCTTAATCGTTGATTCGCTGATCGGCGAGGAAGACGTGGTTATCAAGCCCTTACGCGACCACTACACCAACGCGCCCGGCATTGCCGGAGCAAACATCACCGGCGACGGCACCGTGTCGCTCATCATCGACGTGCCGCAGTTGCTCGAGCTGGGGCTGCGCCAAGAGATCGAGCATCGGCGGAAGTTGGAAGGACGAATCGCGTGAGCAGCAAGGCCGAAGTGATGAACACAAAACAAAGCCGGCTCAAGACCAGGCAGCGCAACGGTCGTAAGGCCGAAGAGGTAGAGACCGTCGACTACAAAATGGTGACCTTCACCTTAGGCGGTAAAGACTACGCGGTCGATATCCTCAAGGTGAAGGAGATTGCGAAGTTCGCAGGGTTCACCTACGTGCCGAACACACCGGCGTATGTCGCGGGTGTATTCAACCTGCGCGGTGAGATCATCTCGATCATCGACCTGCGCATCATGTTCGGCTTGCCGGTCGAGAAGCGCCCCGAAGGTGATCCCGAGCGGGGGCTGATCCTGCGGCTGAACGATATGCTGATCGGGGTGATCGTAGACTCAATAGACCGTGTGGTCGGCATCAACTCATCGCGCATTCAGCCGCCGCATCCGATTTTCGGCGACATCAACATCAAGTACATTAGCGGCGTTGTGGACAATGACGACCGGCTGTACATCATCCTCGACGTGGAGCGCATCTTCGGGCGCGAGTCACAAGAAGCCGAGGAGCAAAAGCGCCTAACGCTCGAGGGGCAACTAGGCGCGGCCGCCGCGGCGTCGGGGGCGCCGACCGTGGGTGCCGGCATGCAGCCGGGCGCCGGCGAGCAACGGGGCGAGCCCGGAACCGAGGACGCCTCGGCGGCGGGAACGGCGGCCTCGGCCGAGGAACTCGAGGCTGCGCAAGATCAGTACGAGCTCGATCTCACCTTCATTAAGGAAGCGCTCGCGAGTTACGAGCAGTTTCACGCCGGCGCTTTGAACGCCGACTGGATCACAACACGCTACGAGCAGTGGCGCAGCGAGCGAAAAGCCGCGCAGCGCCCGGTACAGTTCGAGTCGGGCGACGATGCGCTCGAGTTCCTGCGCGGGTTCTACTCGCGCGACAGCAACCGGTTCTGGGGCCCGGAGCAGGTCGAGCTGTTCCGCGAAGTGCTGCCGGAACGCTTACGCAACACCATTACGGTCTGGAATCCGGGAGCGGGCAAGGGCTTCGAGAGTTACTCGCTCGCGTGTCTGCTCAAGAAAGCCTACCCGGACTCAACCCTGAAGATCTGGGCGAGCGACAACGACCTGCTGAACATCTCAACCGCCCCTAATTTGGTGTTTCGCGAAGACGACCTGCCGAGCTTCTACCGAGAGTTTACGGTGGAAGGGAGCAACGGCTACAGCTTCGCCGGGATGATCAAAGACTCGGTGTTCTTTGAGTATCACGACATAACGCACCCAAATGCGGTGCCGGAGATGGACATGATCGTGGCCCGCGATCTCTTGTCGTTTTTGTCCCCGGAGCAGCAAGCTACGGTTCTGAACGAGTTCTACGAGAAATTGCTTGACCACGGATTGTTGATTCTCGGCGATAACGAAACCGGGCTCGACGACCGCCGCTGGCAACGGGTGCAAGGCGCGCGCATTGCGGCGTTTCAAAAGAAGTAGCGCGGGGGTCTTGGGTAAGATTTTGAAGCGCAAACGGCGATACGTTGTTAGGTAATGTTAGGTAAAGGAGTCGCACGGTAATGAGGGTCGAGTACATTAATCCCTTCGTCGAGGCCGCGTACAGCATTCTCAAGGAAGTGACGCACGGAGAGGTCAATCGCGGCGAGCTGTATCTGAAATCTACCTCTATGCCGGTGCTCGGCGTAGCCGCGATCATCGGACTTGCCGGTGATGTCGAGGGGCGCGTATTGCTCGACATGACCAAAGATACCGCGATTAAGGTGGCCTCCAGCATGTTGGAGGGTATGGAGATGGAGCCGATCACCCAGTTGAACGAGATGGGCAAGGCTAGCATTACCGAGCTCGCCAACATGATAACCGGGCAAGCCGTCACCAAGCTGCACAATCTCGGTTTCAAGTTTGATCTCACGCCGCCGGCGATCTTCACCGGTGACAACATGGAGATCGCGGATACCGGCGTCGAGGCGTTGATCGTCCCGATGGAGCTCGAACACGGCAAGATAGAGATCAACGTTGCGATACGTGAACGCAGTTAGCGCGGAAAGCTAACAGGAGTACAGCAGGAGCGAGGTGCATGAGGACCAAACAAGACTTCCCAAGCATAAATGAACGCCCGGCAAGCGGCGTAAAGGAAGACGGATCGGCGTATCGCGTGTTAGTGGTAGACGATTCAATGTTCGTCACCAAGCAAATCAGCCAGATTCTCACCTCCGAAGGGTTCGAGGTTTCGGGCACCGCCGGCAACGGCTTGGAGGGCGTTGAGCGCTACAAAGAGCTGTACCCCAACGTGGACGTCGTTACGATGGATATCACGATGCCGCAGATGGACGGCGTCACGGCGCTTGAAAAGATCATGGAGTTCGACAAGAACGCCTGCGTGGTCATGATCAGCGCGCTCGGCAAGCAGGACCTCGTTAAGAAGTCGTTGTTGATCGGCGCCAAGAACTATATCGTGAAACCCCTTGACAGGAAGAAGGTTCTTGAGCGAATATTGATGTCGCTGGAGCAGTCCGGCAATACGTAATACCGCTAACGTCGCGCTTGCGCGGTCCGGTGAAATTTGCTGAACCAACCGGCGCGACTCGGGTAGCCGTACGTGTTCCGTTTTGCAGATACGAGCGGTTAGCTCAGTTGGTTAGAGCACTTGCTTGACATGCAAGGGGTCGGTGGTTCAAATCCACTACCGCTCAAT
>SLBH01000155.1 GCA_007126415.1 Spirochaetales bacterium | reverse complement strand
TTGGGCGGCTTCCGTCCGGGGCACCGAGTGAACCTCGAGCCCGCGGTGACCGCGGCTACGCCGCTCGGTGG
Source organism: Spirochaetales bacterium (assembly GCA_007126415.1). Taxonomy (GTDB): domain Bacteria; phylum Spirochaetota; class Spirochaetia; order DSM-27196; family SLAA01; genus B1Sed10-166. The sequence goes on along the minus strand of SLBH01000155.1, from coordinate 4,241 downwards.
TCATTTTGTGCAGGGACACGTGAACGGAACCGGAACGGTCGCGCGGCTTGAACACGATCAGGATAACGTCTACTTGACGGTTGATCTCCCGGAGGACCTGTTACCGTACTGTGTTGCCGAAGGGTCAATCGCGATAGACGGAGTGAGTCTTACGATCGCACGGCTCGGCACGCGCGGGGTGACCATCAATGTCATTCCGCACACCTGGCGCGAGACCGTACTCGCCGATCGCTCGATAGGAGATCATGTCAACATCGAGACCGATATCATCGCTCGCTATGTTGAACGCTTTCTTGCTGCTCGCAAAACGCGGCCCTCCGGCCCGAGCGCCGAGCAGCTCGCAACTTGGGGGTACGCATGAACTTGACTGAAAGCTATGCGCGCAGATCGCGACGCACACCGCGTGTGGAAGAAGCGCTGCAGGAGTTGCTCGACGGGCGGCCTATCGTGGTAACCGACGACAACGACCGCGAGAACGAGGGCGACTTCATAGCGCTTGCCGACCGCATCACACCCGAGACGGTCAACTTCATTATCACCGAGGGTCGCGGGCTGCTGTGCCAGGCGATTACCGCGCAGCGCGCGCAGGAGATGCAACTCGAGCCGATGGTGAAACGCAACACCGCGCTGCACGCAACCGCGTTCACGGTCAGCGTCGACGCCGTAGCCGGCTGTAGCACCGGCATCTCGACGTTCGATCGCGCCGTCACAATCAAGACCCTTGCCGACCCGCAGACAGCTCCCGAAGATTTGGCTCGTCCGGGGCATATCTTCCCGTTAGTGGCGGACCCGGGTGGGTTATCCGCCCGACGCGGACACACCGAGGCAGCCGTCGCGCTCGCTGAGCTCTGCGGCGTCGTGCCCAGCGCGGTGCTATGCGAGATTCTCGACGAGGACGGCAGCATGGCGCGAGGGCGGCGGCTCTCGGAACTCGCGCGCAGGCACGACGTGATCGAGATCACGGTAGAAGACATCGTAACTGAACTACGGAGGTAACGAGATGAGCATTCAAGAGATTAACGGTACGCTCGAGGCAACGGGCCTACGGGTCGCGGTAGTGGTGGCGCGGTTCAACTCGCTTGTAGCTGAACAACTACTCGCCGGCGCCGTAGACTGTCTCACCCGCCACGGATCGGCGGAACGAGATCTCACCGCGGTGCGCGTACCCGGCGCGTTCGAGATTCCGTTCGCGGCTAAGAAACTAGCGGAGTCGGGGCGCTACGACGCGGTGATCTGCCTCGGCGCGGTTATTCGCGGTTCAACCCCTCATTTCGACTACGTCGCGGGGGAGTCGGCCAAAGGGATCGCGCAGGTATCGCTTGCAACCGGTGTGCCGGTGATCAACGGTATCATCACCACCAACGACGTTGAGCAAGCACTCGAGCGCGCAGGCACCAAAGCCGGAAACAAAGGCTGGGATGCGGCGCTCGCCGCGATCGAGATGGCGGCGGTCAACCGCGAGATTACCGCGTAGCATTTCGTGGATGCACTTCGCGGATACTTGACCAAGACCTGCGTCATTGTCACAACTATACCCTCACCAACAACGAGGGGTATCACGTGAATCAGCGCACAGAGACCGAGATCAGCACACGGTTGCAGTTCTTGAACGTTACCGAGCACGACCGCGACCTGGTGCGGTCCATGAAGAAACCGGTGGAACGAAACATCGACCGTATGCTCGAGCGCTTCTACGGGCACATCATGGAGTTCGACGCAACGCGGCGGATGTTTCCGAACGAGCAGGTGATGCAGCACGCCCGCAGCGCGCAGCGATCTCACTGGCTCGAGTTTGTGTTCAAGGCACGGCTCGACCAAGAGTATGCCGAGCGGGTGGTTCGTATCGGCGCAGCGCACGTGCGCATCGGGCTGACTCCGCAATGGTACCTTGGGGGGTATCTACTCGTGCTCAATTTGCTCGTTGATCTGTGTCGAAAGCGTTATCGCCTGCGCCCGTGGCGCATGCACCAAACAATCCGGGCGGTGCAGAAAGTGGTGTTTCTCGATATCGATCTCGCGATCACCGCGTATCAGCGTTTACGCGACGATTCGGCGCTCGAGATGGCGCGCAATATCGTAGAGGTAAGCGAGCGGCTGAGCAACGATACCTCGGGTCAGGCCGCCAATGTTGAAGAGTTGAGCTCCAACATGGAGGAGATCGCCGGGACAATCGGGAAGAACAGCGAGAACGCGCAAACAACGCAGCGGATTGCCAACGAGAACTCCGAACGCGCCTCCACCGGGCTGTCGGCGGTGCGGGATACCGTCACCGCGATGCGGCGCATCTCGGAGCAGATCGATACCATACAAGGCATAGCGCGCAACACCAATATGCTCGCGCTCAACGCCGCGATCGAGGCGGCGCGCGCCGGCGAGGCAGGGAAGGGGTTCGGCGTTGTAGCTACCGAGGTTGCACGGCTCGCCGAGCACACGCGCAACGCGGCCGGAGAGATTGTGGAACTCACTCAGAACAGCACCGCGACCGCCGAGCGCGCCGGCGCCTCGATCGAGGAGATCGTCGCCGAGATCGAGAAAACCGCCGGGTTGGTCAGCGAGATCGCCGACGCGAGCGTCGAGCAACGTAACGGCGCCGAGTCAATCAAGCGCGCGCTCGCGAACCTCGACGGCACGATACAAAACAGCGCCGGAATCGCAGAGAAGCTCGCCGGGCTCTCCAACGAGATGGCGAGCAGCAGTTGGGATTGAGCGCAAGGGATTGAACGCGACGCGACGCATTAAATGCAACGCGAACTCGGCGCAACTCGGCACGACGACTCGGCGCAACGCGACGCGACGGCTTGACGGTCCCGCCGAGCTTTGATATGTTGGCATCGTCACGGACACAGCGTGATTTCTGGGGAGTTTCCCGAGCGGCCAAAGGGGGCAGACTGTAAATCTGTTGGCATTCGCCTTCGTAGGTTCGAATCCTACACTCCCCATAACCAGAAAAACCTGATGCGAAACGAGAGTCTTGCGGTGCGGAGATTGCGCCGCAAGCGCTTTTCCGCCCTGTCAATTGCTCCGCGGCATGTGATACAATCTGCAACCGGTAAAAAATGGCGAAACGGTTTTACGAACACGGCCTGCGCTTCACCTGTACTCAGTGCTCTGCCTGCTGCCGCTTCGACAGCGGCTATGTGTTTGTCTCCGCCCCGGATCGAGAACGTATCGCCGCCGAGCTGAAAATCACCGAGACTGAGTTTATCGAGCGTTACTGCATCAATGTGTACGGGCCTAACGGACGACGCATCAGCCTTGGCGAACACAGTAACAAAGACTGCATCATGTGGCGTGACGGTGGCTGCAGTATCTACAACGAGCGCCCAATGCAGTGCCGGAGCTATCCGTTTTGGCCGCAGATTCTGGAAGCGCGCAGCGCCTGGGTCGACGCCGCGCGTAGCTGTCCCGGGGTTAACGTCGGCCGAATACATACCGAAACAGAAATCGAGCAGTGGCTCGGGCGTCACCGCGCAAACCGTACGCAGGAGTAGCACCAATGTGGGTGAAGCTATGGGGAAGTCGCGGGTCGCATCCCCGCCCGCTTACCACCGAGGAGTTTCGCGGGAGGATATCGAGCGTACTGCAGCGCGCCCGGCCGAGCGACCTTACGTCACCCGAGTCGCGTGAGCGCTTCATGGCCGAGCTGCCGCCCTGGCTATTTAGACCGCTCGGCGGCAACACCGCCTGCATCGAGGTGCACCTCGGCGACGGCACGGTCGTGATTTTTGACGCCGGTAGCGGAATCATCGAACTCTCCAACGAGCTTCGCCGTCGCACAAAGAAAACCCGCGGATTTCATCTTTTTTTTACGCATTTTCACTACGATCACATTCAAGGCTTACCATTCTTTGCTCCCGCATACGACCCGCGCGTTCGGCTCGAGTTCTATCACCCGAAGGAAAATCTTGAAGATAACGTCAAGCAGCATATGCAGCCTCCTTACTTCCCGATCACGATGGATCAGCACATGGGGGCCTCGATGCGGTTCCATCGCTTGAAACCGCAACCGTTGAAACTCGGCTCAGCCGAGATCACCTGGCGCAGGATGCAGCATCCGGGTGATGCTTTCGCGTACAAGGTCACCGAAAACGGTCGCAGTCTTGTATACGCCACCGATTGCGAGCTGTCGCCACAAGATTTTGAACGAAGGCCGGAAAACGAGAATTTTTTCGCCGACGCCGATATACTGATACTCGACGCCCAGTACACCCTTAACGAGGCGATAGAGAAGCACGACTGGG
>SLBH01000354.1 GCA_007126415.1 Spirochaetales bacterium | reverse complement strand
CCGCGGCGTTCGGCCGGCTCTTGGTCGCTGCCTTTTGCTCGTGGCGGTCTAGGAGCTCTGCCTTTTCGGTGCGTTCGGGCCCGTCGGCAAGCTCGTCGAGATACTCGAGAATCGCACGATCCGGCGGACACTCGAGCGCTCGCCGAAGATACGCGAAATCGAGGGCGCCCGGCTTGGTCAGGGTTCCGTCGAAATCAAAAAGCACTGCGAGAATCCGGGAACTGCGCATAATGGCCAATTCTACACGAGCGTGCCGATCTTGCCGAGAGTTATGCCGTGCTATCGAGCTGTCGCGACGAAACGCGCTTCTCGTGGTATGGTTGGGACAATTAGAATTAAGAAGGCTTGCCGTAAGGTCAGTGTGGCTATGAATATTGCCGAGGTTCACAAAACAGTTATCGAGCATTCGCCGTTCGCATACTCTTATCAGCGCTTGCTGTTGGATTCCGACGGTAATGCTTTTGATTACGAAGTCCTCGACCTCAACGCGGCGTTTGAGCAGCTGATAGGGCGTGCTCGCGATGAAGTCGTCGGAGCACGCGCCGGCGAGATCGGACTACAGATACCGGGGGCCGATCTCGATCTGCTTGAAGTATTCGCCGACGCAGCACGTCGAGAGACCGGTTCGGATCGCACGTTTGCAATCGCGCACTCCTCTCGCTGGTATCGTATGCGGCTGCACGTACCGGCGGCGGAGCACGTGGTGGCGCTTATCTGGGATCTCATGCTCGAGCGAGGCGGGGCGGAGAAGCTGCGTGAACTGGACTCCGAGCGCGAGCGAGCACGCGAAGCCGAGGCTTCCGCACTGGAGACGCAACGCAACTTCGTCTCTAACGTCTCTCATGAGCTGCGTACTCCGTTGAATGCCGTAATGGGCTTCAGTGATCTGCTCATAAGCACCTACCTCACGCCGGTGCAGCGACAGTACAGTGAGAATATCAACGCCGCGGTTCGAACCTTGATGGATGTTGTCAACGATATCCTCGATTATTCGCGCAGCGAGGCCGGTACACTGCAGTTGCACTACGCCGAGACCGATCTCCTCGAGCTCGTTGAGCGCAGCGGCGAGGCCTTGAGGATTGCTGCGCACCAGAAGGGGCTTGAACTCATCGTGAATCTTGGGTTGGACACGCCGCGGATTGTGGAAACCGACGGTGTACGGCTCGAGCAGGTTCTCACTAATCTGTTGAGCAACGCCGTGAAGTTCACGCTGGACGGTGAAGTGGAGCTCTGCGTCTTCGTCGAGGAGATCGATTACGAGCGAGACACCGGGGTATTCACTTTCTCGGTGCGCGATACCGGTATCGGCATCGATGACGCGACGCGCACGAAGCTCTTTCGGGCGTTCTCGCAAGCCGACAGCTCGGCCACGCGCCGGTACGGCGGGGTGGGGCTCGGGTTGACGATTGCGAGTACGTTGCTGAAGCAAATGGGAACCGCGCTGGAGTTCGAAAGCTCGTCGGGTGCGGGTAGCCTGTTTTGGTTCTCGCTGTCACTGAGTTTTCTTAGGCGCGAATCGAAGTTGCATATCGGCGAGCTCGTCTCGCAGCATGAGTTTTGCGCGCTCTCACCCGCAATCGTGGTCGACGGCAACGAGCGTACTCGCTCGGTACTGCAAACGATCCTGGAGGCCTGGGGGGTCGAGGTTGATCTTGCCCCCGATGGCCGCTCGGCGGTAGCCAAGTTCAACGGAGAGCGGCCGTATCGGCTGATGGTCGTGGATGCCGAGTGCGCGCCGGGCCTTGCCGAGACCGCCCAGCGGTTGACCCCTCGTCCCGTGATGCTCGAGCTGCGCCGTGCGCAGCGTGACCCCGCCGCGGCGTCGCAGAGCGGGGGAACCGTGGCGTCCGTGGCGCTCGTGAAACCGGTGCGGATCACCGAATTCGCCGAAGCGATGCGGTCGGTTGCCGCGCGCAGCTTGCGCTCCGAGGAGGCCGGCTCGTCCGAGGCGCAGTCGGGTGAAACAATGGAGGTCGAGGTTTCGCGCAGAGCTTGCTCGGTCTTGATCGCCGAGGACGACGCGCTAAGCGCGCTACTGTGTCGGAGGCTCGTGTCGAAGTTCTTGCCGATGGCAACGCTACACCAAGCGGCCGACGGGGAGGCTGCGGTGCGACTCTACGAGCTTGAGCGGCCGGAGGTCATTTTGATGGATATCCAGATGCCGGAACGAGACGGGTACAGCGCGGCGCGCGCGATCCGTGCCATAGCCGAAGAGCGCGATCGCGTGCAGCCTATGATCGTCGCGGTTACGGCACGGACCTTCGATGATGAACAGCAACGCTGTCTCGATGCCGGGATGGATTTCTACATCCCGAAGCCGATCAACTTTCGCACGTTGCGCTCGGTACTCGCGCACCGCTTTCGAGCGCCCTGAGCATTGCTCAACGCTGAACGCGGGCGTTTCCTTTCCAGATCGCCCAGATCTGATCCTCGTCCGCCGGCTGTCCGTAGTCGGTTAGAAAGGTGGTGGCCAGCGCTCCGCTTGCCCAGCCGAACTGTATCCAATTTTCGGGCTCCCAGCCTCGCAGGATACCGTACAGCAGGCCGCCGACGAACCCGTCGCCACCGCCGATGCGGTCGAGGATCTCGATCTCGCGTGGCTCAACGACGTGCCAGTCGTCGCCGTAAGACATGATCGCGCCCCAGAGGTGGCGGTTGGTGCTCACAACCTCGCGTAGGGTGGTGCCGTAGACGCTCGCGTTCGGGTAGGTTTCCTTGACCTTGTTGATCATGCCCTTGAAGCCGTTGATCTTCGCTGCTATCCCGCTGCCGCCGGCCTCAGGGCCTTCGAGACCAAGGCAGAGTTGGAAGTCTTCCTCGTTGCCGACGAGGATATCGGCGAGCCCGGCGATCTCGCTAAAGATCTCGTGCAAGGGCTTCTCTCGATCCTTCCAGAACGTGGCGCGATAGTTGAGGTCGAACGCGATGCGCGTGCCGTGCTTCTTCGCCGCGCGCGCAAGCTCGAGACAGAACGTGCCGGTTTCGGGTGAGAGCGCCGCGATCAGTCCCGACAGATGTACGATCTGCACGCCCTCCTCGCCGAACAGTCGGTCGAGGTCGAAGTCGTCTACGCTGAGCGTTCGCCCAACCTCACCGGCGCGATCGTTGTGCACGCGTGGGCCGCGTGAACCGTAGCCGCAGTCGGCGATGTTGATCTGGTGCCGGTATCCCCAGGGACCGCCCTGATCGCGCTCCGGGCCCTCGAACGCGATGTGCCGTCCGGCGAGGTTGTCCTTAATGAACCGCGAGACCGGGCTACCCTTCACGAACGCGGTAAGCACTTTGGTCGGAAGTCCAAGGTACGACGCGACGCTGATGACGTTCGATTCGGCGCTGGTTGCGTGCATAAAAAACGTATCGCTGCTGTGCACCGGCTGCCCTTCGGTGGGCGTCAGACGCACTCCCATGCTCGTCGGGACAACTACTGCGTAGTCACAATTCTCACGAAGCTTCAAACTCATGGTAATCCCCCTCAATACGGTTGGCTGTCGATTGTAACGGCCTCATGCTAATCGATTACCTTAGTTTTCCGCAAGCTCGCCGTGCTCGCCGTGCACGCCGTGCTCGGAGAGTGCGAGGCGCGCAAGCAGCGCGTCGCGCATCGGTTGCGCTCGAATGAGCGCGAGCTTGTCCCCGCGAGGAAGGTTTTTGAGCCGATACTCGGCGCGGAGCGCGATTGAGCGTGACCCGAGTGCGCACCGGTAACGCATCGTGACTCGCCGTGCCCCGCGTGTGAAGCGCGCGCCACGCCCGCTTTGGTGTTCGTGGAGCCGTCGTTCGGGGTCGGTCGTGATTCCGGTGTAGAGCCTATCATCGCACTCAATGATGTAAACCCACCACTGCGGGCTCTGCGGGCACTGCGGAGCATCCCGGCCGCCGTCGGATTCCGTGCTGTCGTGTTCCGCGCTCATCGCACCGGTAGTATAGCTGCGATTCGCGGCCTGAGGCCACCGATCGCCGGCTACGGGTTTGCATCCGGCCGACGATGCATCCGGCCGACGATGCAGCCTTGACAGCGCGGACCTTCACGTTTGTACTGTACTGCGTAAAAGGAGCGTAGGGATGACGGACAACCAGGCTATCCCGGGCGATAGAGGAACAACTCATGCACCACACACCGCTCATATGAACGGCGCCGTGGTCACCGAGGAGTACCATGGAGCGTTGAGTGAACTACGCTCGATATGGTACCAATACGGCGAACTCTGGATTCTCGACCAAACGCAGCTTCCGGAGCGAACCGTAATCGAACGCCAAGACAGCGTCGAGCAGGTCTGGAGCTCGATCAAGCAACTGAAGGTTCGCGGAGCTCCGGCGATCGG
>SLBH01000107.1 GCA_007126415.1 Spirochaetales bacterium | reverse complement strand
CGGTCAACTTTGGTCCGCACGGTCACGGGCTGAAGATGGTCACACACTATGTCGAGAACTTACGCTACAACGAGCGAGGTAACGAGGTCTCGTTTGAGGTTGTTCATCAGCGCGACGAGAGCAACGTTGTTCCGGGGATCTTCCATCGTAGCGAGGAGACCGTGTTTCAAGATGGGGACGTAGTGTTCTTTGAGGGCGAAGAGTCGAACCACCTATACTACATTGCCTCAGGACGCGTAGATATCTACTCGGGTAACAAGTACCTCACCACGCTTCGCCCTGACGATATCTTTCTCGGAGAGATGTCGTTTTTACTGAATAACCGACGCTCAGCAACCGTGATATCAAACGGGAGAAGCGTCCTCGCGAAGATCTCGAAGAACGCGTTCATCAACGCGATCAAGACGCAGCCGCACTACGGAATCTTTCTTGCCCGGCTGCTTGCGCAGCGCCTCATGCGCCTCAATCTGCGCGTGGCGGACGAACAAGACTGACTCAAGCAAGAAGTTCAAGCAAGAAGCGGCCGATTACGCATGAAGCGACTTGAAGCGTCTTAATCCGTGGTTCGTATCTCGGCGGAGTATCCGATGCGCGTGATAAAATCACAAATCTTCTCGAGCGCTTCGTGGTTTCCATCGTACTCGATCTGTATCGTGCCGGTTCCGCGATCTACCACGATGTCGTGAATGCCCTGCACGCGGCGCCCGAGGTGTTCTATCGCGATAACGCAGGATGTGCAGGTGCCGCCGGTGACGTCCAGAACTGCATGTTTTATTTCCGCTTGTGTGCTCATGGCGCTAATATAACCCTGCGATTGCGAAGACGGCTACCGGGTGCACCGTTTGATAACTGCTTGATAGCTTCAGGAACGGTGAGTACTCTTAGGGAGATGGAAGAGGAAAAAGCCGAGTCTAAGTCCGCGCAGCAGCGGCTGCAATCGGAAGTCTCGGTATCGGCGTCGTGCTGCTATCCGCGAGGCGCGCGCTTGCGTCGTGCATGACGGCGCCGTTGTAGCGTTCCTACGGCTCGTTCCGCTACTGCAATGGAAAGTTGACTTATACGCTCTCGTATATATATCTTCTCCTACACACCCGGGAACGTTTCTCTCCGGATGAAAAACAAACAAGTATCGCGAGGAGATGCGCATCATGAAAATCAAGGTCGTCTTTTATTCCACGTACGGACACATGCACAAGATGGCGGAGGCCGCCGTCGAGGGAGCTCGTGAGGTCGCAGGCGCGGAGGTGTCGCTGCATCGATTCCCGGAGACCCTCAGCCCTGAGATCATCGAACAGATGGGCGCGACCGAGGCGCAGAAAGCCCTATCAGGTATTCCCGAGGCTGCGCACGACGACCTCGTTGAAGCCGACGGAATGATCTTCGGAATACCGACCCGATTCGGCAATATGTGTGGGCAAGCGCGCAGCTTCTTCGACGGAACAGGCTCTCTGTGGTTCAACGGCAAACTGATCGGGAAGGTCGGTAGCGTCATGTCGAGCACCGCAACCCAACACGGCGGACAGGAGACAACCATCACCTCTACGCACACTACACTGCTGCATCACGGTATGGTGATCGTTGGACTACCGTACTCGTTTCAAGGGCAGATGACGATCGACGAGATCACCGGCGGCTCGCCGTACGGAGCTAGCACCATCACCGGTGGGCAGGGTGAGCGAATGCCGAGCGAGAACGAACTCGCCGCCGCCCGATTCCAAGGCAAACACGTAGCCGAGGTCGCGAAGAAGCTCGCGGCGGGCTAACAGCACCTCCTCTCAGTTCTGCAGACACCGCCGGTGCGGGCTTCCCGGCACCGGGGGGTCGGTGTCACGCCGCATGCATCAAGATTCCACGAGATCACGGTCACGGTCTCTTGCGGGCGACGCGCTTGTTCACCATAATAGGGCGTAACAGCGAAACGTGAGGGGACTTGCATGGCGAAGAAGGTACTGGTAGTAGACGACTCGAGCGCGATTCGAGAAAGCGTCACGTATGTATTAACGCAGGCCGGGTACGGCGTTACCGCAGCCGAAGACGGGATGGATGCGCTCGGGAAGCTCGACGGTGATGCATTCGATCTCATCGTGACCGATGTGAACATGCCGAATCTCGACGGGATCGGGCTCGTAAAAAAGGTGCGCGAGCGATCCGACGGTAAGTTCACTCCGATCATCGTGCTCACAACCGAGGCGCAGGGGTCTAAAATGGAAGAGGGCAAAGCCGCCGGTGCAACCGGGTGGATCGTCAAGCCCTTTGATTCCGAGAAGTTGCTCGGGGTGGTTCGAAAGCTCATCGGGTAGCGGTTGGAGTTGCCTTGGGGAGTCGGCGGAACTGGGCTTCACTACTGTGCTATTGTAACGGTGGAGGGAGATGACGATATCGAGCGCTCTTGTCTACGCTCTCCTGCTTGCGTTTCAGCTCGCAGGCCCACAAATGGATGAGTTTGCGGTCGACGTCGTTCGCGACGGTCGACTCGACCGCGAGCTCCGTCTCGAGCGCGGCGACAGCTTCGATGCGGTCTATTCAGCGGATGGTGAACTGCTCGTGGAGTTCGAGCCTTCACGGCGCTACCCGGAGATCTACACGGTGTACCTTCCGGAAGAGCGCGAGCCCCGCACCGTGAATATGCGTGAGGCGCTGATACAAATCCGGTCACTTGCGACACACCCGAGTCAGCGAATAGAGGCCGGCGGTGATCAGCTCGAGATCGGCGGCACCCCGCTGTGGCGAGTACGAGCGCGTCCACGGCTTATCTTTCTCGGCGGCGAGTTTTTTGAAACCATGCTGCTGATCCATTCATTCTGTCACATGTAATACCGAGGTCACGCAGCGAAAGCGGCGGATCGCGCGACGCAAGAAGACCGCGTGGCGTGTTCGCGGAGGCCTTGCGAATATCGCCGGAGTTCGGTAGCCTCGGGGACATGGACAAAACAAAGATCATGTTCGTCTGTACCGGAAACGTCTGTCGCAGTCCGCTTGCGCAGGCGGTGTTTGAGCATCATGCTCGCCGGTGTGGGCTTGAAGATCGCTTCGTGGTGGAGTCTTCCGGTCTCCAGAGCTTTCATGTTGGGGAGCAGGCGGATAACCGCATGCGTTCGGTAGCTCGCGAGCATGGAGTTCGTCTCGATCACCTTGCACGCCAGGTGCAGCCTCGGGACCTTCGTGATTACGACTTTGTGCTGGCGATGGACCGGGGTCACCTCCAAGAGTTACGTCGAATGACCGGCGGTGAGCCGGAGCTCACCGACAAGGTGCGCCTGTTCGGCGAGTTCGATCCCGCCGCCGAGAATGCCACCGAGGTGCCGGATCCGTATTACGGCGGGATCGACGGGTTCGAGCAGGTTTTCGAGGTCGTCGATCGAACCGCGCGCAATCTCATGGAACAGCTGGTTGAGGCCGACTCCTCGGTCACCCGGGGGCGCACGTGATTCAGGGCTATCCGGACCCCGAGCAGGCGCTTTCGGAGCATTTCGCCGCGCCGTGTCGTGTGGTGCAGAGAAGCGCCGTCGGCGGCGGTTGCATTAACAACGCTCAACTCTTGGTGTTGGATTGCGGGGCCCGGGTGTTTCTCAAGGAGAACACCGGGGCGGCGGGCCTTTTCCGCGGTGAGGCGGTGGGGCTCGACGCGTTGCATCGAGCGCCGAGCGGCCCGCGAGTGCCTGAGCCGATTGCACTGTACGAAGACGCAGGCCGCCAGTGGCTGGCGATGGAGTTTATTGAAAGCGGGGCACCGGCCCCCGGCTTCTGGGAGCAGTTCGGAGCCGAGATGGCTGAGTTGCACCGTGACACGGCGTGCGAGCGTTACGGGTTTCAGGAAGACAACCACATCGGCAGTACGCCCCAGGTCAACACCTGGGAGGATGGCTGGACGCGCTTCTTCGGTGAGCATCGGCTGCGCTATCAGCTCGAGCTCGCGCGCCGTAACGGAGTTGCCGACGGCAGCCTCCTGCGTGCCGGTGAGCGGCTGATCGAACGGCTTCCTGAGCTGCTTCCCGAACCCGAGCACGCCTCGCTCCTGCACGGCGATTTCTGGGGTGGTAACTTCATGGTGGATCTCGAGGGTAACGCCGTGATCATCGACCCGGCGGTCTACTACGGAGACCGCGAAGCCGATCTTGCGATGGCCCGCTTGTTCGGCGGATTCGACGGTCGCTTCTACGAGGCCTATCACGACGCCTACCCGATCGCACCGGGGCACGCCGAGCGGGTAGACCTCTACAACCTCTACCACGTGCTCAATCACCTGAATTTGTTCGGGCGCGGGTATCTGGGGCAGGCGCAGGCGATCGTGGCACGCTACATCTGAAGCGCTGCGGCCGCTAACGGCG
>SLBH01000334.1 GCA_007126415.1 Spirochaetales bacterium | reverse complement strand
TCATCCCCGCGATCGATATTCTCGAGGGCAAGTGCGTGAGACTCCTGCGTGGCGCCTATGATGAAGCAACCGAGTACGACAAAGACCCCGCAGCGGTAGCGCGTGAGTTCGAGCTTGCCGGGGCAACGCGGATTCACGTCGTCGATCTTGATGCCGCGCGCGGAGACGGCCGCAATAACCGGCGGCATTTGCGCAAACTGAGACGCTCGGTAGATGCGATGATCGAACTCGGCGGTGGGGTGCGTAGCGAGCAGGACGTCGAGGAGCTGGTAGAGCTCGGGATAGACCGCTTTATAATCGGCACCGCGTTCGCGGCGCAGCCGGAGATCGTCGAGGGCTGGGCCGCGAAGTTTGGGCGTATCTTCCTCGCCGGGATCGACGCGCGAGGCGGCATCGCCCAGACCGCCGGGTGGCGCGAAGACAGCAAGGTTCCGGCGGTAGACCTCGCGAGGGCGGCACGTGATCACGGCGCCTGCGGCATCGTGTATACCGCGATCGAACAAGACGGTACGCTGGAAGGTCCCGATATCGACGGCACCAACCAAATCGCCGAGGCGAGTGGGTTGCCGGTGGTGCTATCGGGCGGTATCGGCGCGCTTTCGGATATCGAGGCGGTCGCCGAGGCGGCGCATCCTAATCTGCGCGGCGTGATCGTCGGTAAGGCGCTGTACGAGGGGCGTGTCTCGCTCGCGGAGCTGTTCGAGCGTTTTCCCCAGCAAGCGTTCACACCGGAGTCGCTATGGTGAACGAAGCGATCTATCCGGGGGTGTTGTGCGACCGCGAAGGTCGGCCGTACGACGCCGTTCTGGTAACCGAGAAGGCCGTCATGAAATCGCGCGAGCACCGGCGTCTCTGGGTTCTGCACCGCGAAACCGGTCGCGTGTTGCCGTATCCGGGCGGGAGCGAGCTCGGCGAGATAGCGGAGCATGAGGGCTGGTACCGGTTCACGATCGATCCTTCCGGCGCCGAGGTCGGAACTCATAAACTCGAGAGTAAGACCAGTGGTGAGTCCGAGAGCGGAAACTCGACGAGGATCGCGATACCGCTGCCGCTCGAGGAACTGGGGGTGTTGCAACGCGTGGCTGCCACAATCGCTGAGCGCAAGAATTCGCTTCCGGAAGGGTCGTACACTACCTATCTCTTCACTCAGGGGCTTGAGAAGATACGCAAGAAAACCGGTGAAGAGGCGATCGAACTCATTCTTGCTGAACGACCGGAGGAGATCGCCGCCGAGGCGGCCGATCTGCTGTACCACCTAACGGTGCTGCTCGAGGCCAGCGGGGTGGGGTTGTCGGCAGCGCTCGAGGCGCTCCGTACTCGCGAGTAGCGCGCTACCGCGAGATGATCTCGGCGATTCGAGTGCCTATTGCTTGCGTCCCGACGACCTCTTGGCCGGGCCCGGCTATGTCGCCGGTGCGTAGCCCTTCCTCGAGCACTTGCCGAACTGCATCAAACACCGTGTCGTAGGCGGCCTCCATCGCGAAGCTGTACTTCAGCATCATCGCCGCCGAGAGAATCTGCGCGATAGGGTTCGCGATGCCTTTCCCGGCGATGTCGGGAGCCGAGCCGCCGGACGGCTCGTACAGCCCGAACGCGCCTCGCCCGGCGTCTAAGCCGGCGAGCGACGCGCTCGGCAACATCCCGAGCGATCCGGTGATCATCGAAGCTTCATCCGAGAGGATGTCGCCGAACATATTGCCGCATAACAGCACGTCGAACTGCGCCGGGTTACGTACCAGTTGCATCGCCGCGTTGTCGACGTACATGTGCTCAAGCGTAATCTCCGCATACTCTTTGGCCACGGAGTTCACCACCTCGCGCCAGAGCACCATGCTGCTGAGGACGTTGGCTTTGTCTATCGAGGTGACTTTCTTACCGCGCAACGCAGCCGCCTCAAAAGCGACGCGCGCGATCCGCTCGATCTCGGGGCGTGTGTAGACCAAGGTGTCGAAAGCGCGCTCGCTGTTGCGGCCTTTGGGCTCGCCGAAGTAGATACCGCCGGTGAGCTCGCGCACTACCAGCAGGTCGAGCGCGTTTCCGAACACCTCGGGGCGCAACGGGGAAGAATCGCGCAGCGGTGGAAAGATGATTGCAGGGCGCAGATTCGCGAACAACCCGAAGTGCTTGCGAAGCGGCAGCAGCGCTCCTCGCTCGGGTTGCTTCTCGGGAGGCAGATTCTCCCATTTCGGTCCGCCGACCGAGCCGAACAGGATCGCATCGGCGTTCTCGCAAGCCTCAAGCGTTGAGGCGGGCAGCGGATGACCGTGTAGGTCTATAGCGACACCGCCGACCGGGGCGTCTTGGAACGTGAACCGTGTTTCAAACCGCGTTGCTACCGCCTCCAGCACCCGACGCGCCTCGAGCATTACCTCAGGCCCTATTCCATCGCCCGCCAGAACCGCTATCTTCTTGTTGCTGTCGCCCTTGTTTTTCATGGCGTCCCACGGTACACCGAATCGGCGTGGACATCAAGTTGCTCGCGGTCCCGTCCTCGCGATCCCGGCCCACCCCGCGTCCGCCCCGGCCCCGCGCCGGCGGTCCCCGGCGACGCGTGAGGCGATCTCGCATTGCATGCGTGCGCTCTATCAGGTACGCTATACGCGAAGGAGATACGCAGATGGACAACAAGACACTCGAGCAAGTAGCCCTGTCTATTAGATCATTGGCGATGGACGGCGTTGAGACCGCCAAGTCCGGTCACCCCGGTCTTCCGATGGGAACCGCCGAGCTCGGCGCGCTTCTCTACGGGGAGCTGATGAGTTACTACCCCAAGGACCCGCACTGGCCTAATCGTGACCGATTTGTGCTTTCGGCGGGCCACGGATCGATGTTGCTCTACGCGCTGCTGCATCTATCGGGGTTCGACCTACCTCTCGATGAGTTGAAGCGTTTTCGGCGCGTGGGTTCGCTGACGCCGGGCCATCCTGAGTACGGACACACCGCGGGGGTGGAGACCACAACCGGCCCGCTCGGCCAGGGCGTCGGTAACGCGGTGGGGTTTGCGTTGGCCGAGCGTATGCTCGCGGCGCGGTTTAACACCGCCGAGCATCGCGTAGTAGATCACTACACGTATGTGCTCGCGAGCGACGGCGATATCATGGAAGGAGTCGCGTCTGAGGCTTCCTCGCTCGCCGGGCACCTCAAGCTCGGCAAACTTATCGTGTTCTACGACGATAACAAGATTAGTATCGACGGCTCGACCGAGATCGCGTTTAGTGAGGATGTGCCCGCGCGCTACCGGGCCTACGGCTGGCACACCACGAGCGCCGATATGTACGATCCCGACGCTCTGCGCCGTGCGGTAGAGGAAGCGAAGGCCGCCGGCGATCGCCCGAGCCTGATCGCGGTGTCCTCGGTTATCGGCAAGGGTGCGCCGAGCAAGGCCGGCACCGCCGGGGTTCACGGCGCGCCGCTCGGGAGCGATGAGCTTGCGGCGGCGAAGCGAGCGCTGGGGTTGGCGGAGGATCAAGAGTTCTCTGTTGCTCCTCAGGCGCTCGAGTTCTTCGCCGAGTACGAGTCACAGCTGCGGCAGGCGTACGACGGCTGGCAGCAAACCTTCAGATCGTGGTCTGAGGCCAACCCCGATCTCCGCCGCGCGTGGGATGCAGCGCACGGAAACCCCGGCGAGCTCGCCGAACGCGCGCTCGAGCGGATCAAGCTGCCGGAGTTCGAGCTTGGAGAAAGCGCCGCGACGCGTTCGGTCGGCGGTAAGGTCATCAAGGAGATCGCGAAAGGTCTGCCGGAGTTCGTCGGCGGTTCCGCCGATCTCGCGGCCTCCAACAGTACCGGCTTCGCGGATGAGGGCGGCGAGCAAAGCGCGGCCAATCCGGCCGGACGCATGATCCACTACGGAATTCGCGAACACGGTATGGGCGCGGTCACCAACGGGCTTGCGCTGCACGGCGGCTTGCGGCCGTTCGCCGCGACGTTCTTGATCTTTTCCGACTACATGCGGCCTTCGGTCCGGCTTGCGGCGCTCATGAAGCTTCCGGTTACCTACGTTTGGACGCACGACTCGATCTACATCGGCGAGGACGGTCCCACGCATCAGCCGGTTGAGCAACTGGCGGCGTTGCGCGCAATTCCGAATCTGGTGGTGCTACGCCCCGGAGACGCCGAGGAGACCGTAGCGGCGTGGCGCTTAGCGCTTCGGCGAACCGACGGCCCGAGTGCCCTGGTGTTGACACGGCAAAAGCTCGCAGTCTATGCGAAGCACGACGCAAACTGGCACGATACCGTGGCCGGCGGCGCCTACGTGGTGCGCGACAGCGAGGGGCCGGCAGAGGTGGTGCTGGTAGCCACCGGCTCCGAGGTCGGTCTTGCGCTCGCGGC
>SLBH01000272.1 GCA_007126415.1 Spirochaetales bacterium | reverse complement strand
GGAACAAGACCTGCCGAAGCACTGGTACAATCTGCAGGCCGACCTTCCGGCACCGCCCGCCGCGGTGCTGCACCCCGGAACGAAGCAGCCGATTGGTCCCGATGATCTCGCGCCGTTGTTCCCGATGAGTTTGATCGAGCAAGAGGTTTCGACCGAGCGAGAGATCGAGATACCGGAACCGGTCCGCGATATGTACCGCCAGTGGCGTCCCACACCGCTGTACCGTGCGCGGCGGCTCGAGCAGATGCTCGATACCCCGGCGCGCATCTACTACAAGTACGAGGGCGTGAGCCCGGTGGGTTCGCACAAGCCGAACACCGCCGTGGCGCAGGCATTCTATAACAAAGAGGCGGGCGTCAAGAAGCTCACCACCGAGACCGGCGCCGGCCAGTGGGGATCGGCGCTCGCGATGGCCTGCGCGTTTCTCGGGCTCGATCTCTCGGTTTATATGGTGCGCGTCAGTTACAATCAGAAACCGTACCGTCGCGGCTTGATCGAAACCTACGGCGCGCGCGTCACGCCGAGCCCCAGCACCGATACCGCCGCCGGCCGCGCGGTGCTCGCCGAGCACCCTGACTCCACCGGTTCACTCGGGATCGCGATCTCGGAGGCGGTAGAGATGGCCGCGCAGGACGATCAGACCAAGTACGCGCTCGGGAGCGTGCTGAACCACGTGCTGCTGCACCAGACCGTTATCGGGCTCGAGTGCAAGCGTCAGATGGAGATGGCCGACGACCAGCCCGACGTCCTGGTGGGCTGCACCGGCGGAGGCTCGAACTTCGCCGGGATAGTGTTCCCGTATCTCGGCGACGGGTTGCGCGGGGGAGCGCAGCCGCGCGTTGTTGCGGTGGAGCCCGCTGCCTGTCCATCGCTCACGAAGGGCCGCTTCGCGTACGACTTCGGCGATACTGCGCATCTCACGCCGCTTGTGAAGATGCACACGCTCGGAAGCACCTTCGTACCGCCGGGCTTCCACGCGGGAGGGCTCCGCTACCACGGCATGGCGCCGCTTGTGAGTCACGTTGCCGACCTTGGTCTCATCGAGCCGACCGCGGTAGACCAGATCGAGACCTTCTCCGCGGGTGTGCAGTTCGCGCAGGCCGAAGGCATTCTGCCGGCGCCGGAAGCCAACCACGCGGTCGCCGGGGCGATCATCGAGGCGCTACGCTGCAAGGAATCGGGCGAGAGTAAGGCGATCCTGTTCAACCTCTGCGGGCACGGTCATTTCGATCTACAGGCTTATATGGATTACCACGCCGGCAAACTTAGCGCGTACGAGTACTCGGAAGACGAAATCGCGATGGCGCTCTCCGGGCTGCCTTCGGTTCCGTGAACACGCCCGGAACGCCCGGAACGGGTAGCACGGAGGCGCTCAGCGCCGAGGCACGCTCGGCTTGGCGGCGTGCTCAGCGTGGCAGCGGAACGCGATAATCAGGTGGTGTCTGTGGGTGCTGGTTGCGATAGGTGAACAGCGCCCGCAGACTCACCATCCGTCCACCGTACTTAATGTAGAGATTATCCCAGTCGAGCGGTTCGCCGTTGAGTAGCAGATCGTAGCGACGACGCTCGAACGGCACACGCGCATTCTCGTCCTCGCCGACAAACACGCCGCGCACCTCGCGGACCGGCACGATCTCCGGGCGATTACGCCGGCCGGTTTCGCGCTGTAAGAGGCGCGCGCGGCGGATCATCCGGATCGCCTGAACCGCGTCGTAGGCGTTGAGCGTAAAGGGCTCCGGAATAGGGACGATAACGCTTCCGTCTCTACGAAACTCGTGGGGGCCCGTAGGCGGCGGGCCGCTCCAAGGGTTCTCCTCGCCCCAGATGCCGGTCTCAAAGGCCGCCGCGGGCGGCGCGGCCACGATCGCGGAAGTCGCGAGCAGCGCCGCCGCGATTAACACCGCCGGTAGCGGCGTCGGCGCTGGGCGCGCCCCGGGATCCGGGCGATGGTTGCGGGTTGTCGCACTTACAGCCTTCATCTTTTACAGTATCGACGCAATTACGCCGTCTTTCCAGCCCGGCGGATGCTGCGCTATGATGTCGAGATGCGGTTCCCGAATGGTGAAGTTTGGGCTGCGCCGGCGGAGCGGTGGCTCTCGTAAGAGCCCCGCGCCGCTTCGGTCTCTATTGCGTTAAACGATCGAGGATCTCACGCGGGAGCGAGTTCGGCTGCGGCGGAAGTACGATCTGAACGCCGCCGTAGGTTCCGGGTGCCACCGGCACCGGAATTGTCAGCACCGGGAACCCGGAAAGACTCGCGGTTACCGATAGCTGCAGCGTGAGGCTTCGATATGTTGCGTCGATCTCTTCCTGCAGCGGCGTCGGCATCGCTACCGCCGGAAGCGCCACAAACCCGTAGCGCTCGAGCAACTCAGAAACCAACGCGCGCATCTTGGCTTTGACCTGCTCCGCCTCCTCGCGCCGTCCGGGGCTCCAGTGGCGTCCGCGGTCGATCAAGGCCCAAACCACGGGGTCGTACTGCTCGCGGTAAGGTTCGAGCCAATCTTTGTGTACCTCGTATGCTTCGCTCGAGCCGATCACGTTATACGCGGTGGTTGCGTCCGGCAATAGCGCGTCGAGCGCTTCGGCCGCCGCGCGGTCGCGGGCGGTGCCGACGAGCTCGGCGATTCGTTCCATTGGTTCTCGAAGCTCGGCAGGAATCGGCACGCTCTCGGGGAGATACCATAACCCGGGTTTCGACTCTTCATGCGTTTGGGCCGCGGCACCGGCCTCCCACAGCTCAGCGAGCGTCGCCTGCATGTCTGTAGCCGAAGGGGTAAACCAGCCGACGGTGTCGAACGAGCTCGCGAGCGGAAACACGCCGTCGGTCGCCCAGTTGTCGACGCCGCGGCGAAAGCCGTAGACGCCGCAGTAGCTCGCCGGCACGCGCACCGAGCCCCCGGTGTCGGTGCCGAACGCCAGTGGTACAATGCCTTTTCCGACCGCCCAGGCCGAGCCGCTGCTCGAGCCGCCGCTCACGCGTGCGGCATCGTGTGGGTTAGGGCAGTTGCCGAAGTGGGCGTTCTTGCCGTCGAGCCCGTAGGCAAACTCGTTCATATGCGTACGACCGCAGTACACGCCGCCGACGTCGAGCATAATTGTTTGCAGATGCCCGTCGCGCTCGGCCGGCCTCCCGGCTGCCCCGGTGACGGGCGAGCTACATCCGGTGAGCTCTCCGCGCACATCAAAGAGGTCTTTGAGCAGATACGGCACGCCGCGGAGCGCGGTGGTAGCTCCGGCCGAGGCTCCGGCCGAGGCCGCCGCGAAGCGTTCGGCGAGTTGCGCTCGCTCCGGCATTGCAACAATCGCCTTGCGGCGCTCCTCGGCCGGCACGGCTTCGAGGCGGCGTAGCAACTCATCGGCTGCCTGCTCGGGGTTGTGCGAAGCGAGTTGATTCCAGTACGCGAGGCTATTGTCATGGTTTTGAGAGGCGCTGTTTGTGGTCATAGGTCTACTGTAGCCGGTTTTTACCTTACAGGCAAACACGAGCGTTTGAGGCGGCGGTTTTGCCGAGCGGTTGGCTTCCGTAGACAGCGGGGGTATACTTACCGGCACGAGTTTTGTGGGTGAGCGTTCGGCCGGGCTGCGGCCGGGACGGGATCATGGTTTTCGGTGCAGCCGTGCTCCCCCACAAAACTCGTGCCGGTATCTATCGAACACCAAGGTGGAATACGTATGGAAACAGTGCGCTGGGGAATCATCGGGTGCGGCGACGTAACCGAGAAAAAGAGCGGGCCGGGGTTTCAGAAGGCTGAGGGGTCGGAGTTGGTCGCGGTGATGCGGCGCGACCGGGAGCGCGCCGCCGATTACGCCACGCGACACGGCGTTCCCAAGTGGTACGACGACGCCGAGGAGTTGATCCACGATCCGGAGGTCGACGCGGTCTATATCGCGACGCCTCCCGCGAGTCATGTCGCATACATCAAGAAGGTCGCCGAGGCCGGTAAGCCGATCTACTGCGAAAAGCCGATGGCGATGAGCTACGCCGAGGGAAGCGAGGCGGTGGCGTTCTGCGCCGCGCGCGAAGTGCCGCTTTTTGTCGCGTACTACCGCCGCGGCATCGAGAAGTACCGCCGTGTCGCGGAGCTTCTGAACTCCGGACGTATTGGAACGGTTCGGAGCGTTGAGGTCGCGATGTTTGCGCGTGCTCTGTCGGTGCCTGCATCAGGGGAGCTGCCGTGGCGGGTGCGGCCGGATGTTTCCGGCGGAGGGCTCATTCTCGATGTGGGGTCGCACGCGCTCGATTTGCTCGATTACTACCTCGGCCCGATCGCCGAGGTGTACGGAATCGCTTCGAACCAGGCCGGGCTTTATCCTGCAGAGGACACGGTTTCGGGT